>JAPKZC010000433.1:0-18151 GCA_026394025.1 Candidatus Solibacter sp. | reverse complement strand
CGGCGGGCAGGCCGGCGATCAGCTTGCGCGCGTCGGCTTCCGGTGTCTTGCGGGGATCGGCGATGCGCTGGACGGCGCTCTTGATCTCGCTCAGCCTGCGGAGGTTGGTCTCGGAGCCCACGGCGGCATAGATCAGCTTTCGCCCTTCCCAGCTTTCGCCGTACTCGAACACCTTCATGCGGTTGGGCACGGCAGCGGAGAGCGTCTCCATGTACCTGACTAGTCCGGCGTAGCTGGTGACCTTGTCGCCTGCCTCATAACCGAGCACCTGACGCAACGTCGGGATCTTCGGATCGTAATTGGTTCCCGGCCAGAACTCGAATGCTCTCTGCCCGTGCGCCGGCACGACGGACAGCACTGCCAATAGGGAAATCGTTGAGATTCTCATGAACCATTCAGTGTAGCGTCCCTGCCTGCGTTGGAAGCGGGGCTTCCGCTCAGCCGCCGACGCACGGCAAGAGGGCGGTTGTCCGGATTCTGCGATCGCGAGTGACCAGCGGGACCGAATGAGTCAGACTCGTGGCAGCGATCAATTCATCCGCTGGATCGGAGGTGAAATCCAATCGCCGTAGATTCAGGCAGACCTCGGGAGAAATCGGCCATACGTGCAGATGGCCGAGTGCTCCCGCCAACTCTGGTGTGTCCAGACCGAACTGGATCCGGCCCTTCGCGTAGAGCTTTTCGATTTCCCACAGCACAATCGCCGAGATTCCCCAATCCGCATCGCCGTTCAGGACGCGCTTCTCGCGCTGGGTAAGCGATCCGTCAAGGGCATGGATGAGGATGTGAGTGTCAAGATTCAGCATCCCAACGCTCGCCGGTTGAAAACAAATCATCGTTTGGATCGGTGACAATGCCCTTCAGCGAGCCGATCAGGTCCGCCGTGCCTGCGCGGAAAGGCATGAGCCTAGCGATGGGATTTCCGTGCCGGGTGATGATGACCCCATCACGCGGGAGGTCGTCAACCATCGAAAGCAATCGCTCGCGCACTTCGGAGATCGGGATTTCTTTCTCCACGTGCAAATTGTACAATATGTTTCAGATATTGTACAGTCGGATGAGACGAAATGCCTACTTCGCACCTCGCAGGGCCTGATTTCGAAACGCAGCACTCTTAATAAGGCATGAATGCAAAGATTCCCTCGACACCCAGATCTATGAATGCGCGTGCTTGTACGCGTTCCATGTAAACCTTTCGCATTTCTGCTCCTGCTTTCAATATAATTTGCGCCGCCACGAACCTGCCAGTGTCGGAACCTCCGGAGGATAGTCTCGAAACCCGGTCAACCCATTGTCTGACAGCGTCAACATTGGGGGCGTATTTCTCAAGCACTGCCGCTGCCAAGTCCGCTTCTGAATAGGGAGATAACGAGCCAGTATAGAAAACAAAGCAGAGCGCCGGAACTCTCGCGCTGAAAGGTGCTGGCGCCTTTTCAAAGAACGGTGCTGCCAACACTGTCGAGCAAGGAAAACGTCCGAGCTTCACTCGATGCACAAGGCGGAACCTTGTGCCGAGCTACTTTCGCCGCTGCCCCCGAGCCTTCACCCGCGGCTGACTCGTCACGACCGTTCCCTCTTTCGGCGCCGCACTCTTCGCCTGTGCTACCTGCGGATCCAACTTACTCATGATCCGATCATGAATCCAGTGCTCGTCCCACCACTCGCGCGGATTCACCTGCACGCCATCGATCTGCATGCTGAAGTGCACGTGGACGCCGCCCGCCAACCCCGTGGCTCCCGCCACGCCGAGGCTCTGATTCTTCTTCACCAGATCGCCCACCTTGACATCGATGCGGTTCATGTGGCCGTAGATGGATTGCAGAGCGTACCCGTGATCCACCACCACGCAATTGCCATAGATCCCGAGATCGGCGGCCCACACGACGCGGCCGTCGTTGGCGACGTGCACGGGAGCGTTCGCCGTGTCGGAGAGGTCGAAGCCCAGGTGTACCTGCTGGTCCACCTTCTTGCCCATGTAGAGGTAACTGCGCACGTCGGCGAACATGGACTCTTCCTTGCCCCAATGCAGGAACGGCCCGTTCCACAGAACCTTCTCTTCGGTCTTCAAACGAAGGTCGGCGAGTTGCTGGTTGTTCCGGCGGCGCATCTCCCCGTTGATCTTGAGAAATCGCGAGAGCATATCGGGACCGGGCGCCAGTGTGCCGCCCGGGTCAATCTGATTGACCAGTTTTGACATGAGCGCGTCGTCGATCGGGAAATCGCGGGTGCGGAACTTCTTCGGAAACAGCTTGAACCAGAACTGCCCGGTGGATTCCGTGCCGGCCAGGTTGCGCGCGAACACCATGGGCGTCACGTTCTCCGCCAGGTCCCAGGGATAGGCGAACATGGCGAAGCGCTGCTCGGGACGCCCCGGCAGCGGAAAGCTGCGGAAGGTGTACCGGCCCACCTTCACCCCCGCCTGGCGCTCCGGCAGCGGAAAGCTGCGGAAGGTGTACCGGACCACCTTCACGGTGGCCGACGTGGTATCGGTATGGCCCGCCAGATCGTCGGCCTCCGCTTCCACCACGATGCGTGCGTCGCCTTCCTTCAGATTTGCCGCCTTGCTCTTGCCGGCGTCGAAAGTCAGAGTCTGCGACGCCTGATTCCGCCGCCAGAAGAACCGGTGGGCCGGTGTTTTCAGCTCCGTCAGCGGAAAACGGGCGCCGCCCTGTTCGATGGACGTACTGATGCGGCGTACTCCGTGAGGGTTGGAAATCTTCACCGTGACCGGAGTGGTGATGCCGACCGTCTTGACCTCTGGATTGATGGTCAACACCGTGTTGGAAGACATCACGAAAAGCGCGGTCACACCTATGACCGCAAGAAGGACGATGGCTATGATTGCTTTCACTGTTGGCTCTTACTTTCTTGATTGTTATTTCTTAACTGTTATTTCTTAACCCAGGAATCCATCCAATCGATGAATGTCTTGTACCAGAGACTGCTGTTCTGCGGCTTCAAGACCCAGTGGCCTTCATCGGGGAAGAGCAGCAGTTTCGATGGCACTTTTTGCATTTGCAGGGCGGTGAACAACTCCAGCGCCTGATTGAGAGGCACGCGGAAATCCTGTTCGCCGTGGATCACGAGCGTTGGCGTGTGGAAATCCTGCACGTAATTGTGGGGCGACCATTTGGCGTAGTTTTCGGGCTTGTCCCACGGGGTGCCACCGTATTCCCAAAGGGGGAACCACAACTCCTCCGTGGCGCCGAACTCGCTGTTCAGGTTGTAGACTCCGTCGTGCGAGACGAGAGCCTTGAAGCGCTGCGTGTGGCCCAGAATCCAGTTGATCATATAACCGCCGTAGCTTCCGCCGGCGGCGGTCATCTTGCTGGCGTCCGCAAAGGGAACATCGCTCACGATGTGGTCGGCCACCGCCATGATGTCGTCAAACGCGCGCCCGCCCCAATCGTTATTAATTTCGTCCACGAACTTCTGCCCATACCCCGTGGAACCGCGCGGATTGGGCATCACCACCACGTACCCGGCGGCGGCGAACACCTGGGCGTTCCAGCGATACGTCCACCCATGTCCCCAGAAGCCCTGCGGTCCGCCGTGGATCAGCATGAGCACCGGATATTTTCGTGCAGGCGTGAAATTCGGCGGTCGGATCATGAAGCTGTGTACCTTGGCGCCGCCCGCGCCGTCCACCCAAAACTCCTCCAGCGGAGTCATCTGATGGTCGCCCAGCGTCTGGTCGTTCAGATGCGTGAGCGCGGTTGCCGTCCCGCCGCTGGAGGAGGCGCGATAAATCTCCACCGGCGACAGGGCAGACTGCTGCGCGTAGACCATCGTCCGGCCATTGCGCGTCAATTGCATATCGTCCAGTTCGTTGTCGCCGCTTGCCGCCGTCCGCGCCGCGCCTCCGGCGACCGGAATCACCTGGATGGCCTGCCGCCCGCGGTCGTTGGTAGTGAAGAAGAGGCTGCCGGAATCGGGCGACCAGGTGAAGCTGTTCACCCACCGGTCCAGGGTCTCCGTGAGGTTGGCGACCTTGCCCGTGCTACGTTCCAGCGTCATCAAGCGCCAGCGGTCGCTCTCGTAGCCGGCGCGCAATTGGGCGCGCCACGCGATGTACTTTCCGTCCGCCGAGTAGTGGGGGTTGGAATCCGCCCCCGGCGTGATGGTAATCTTCACCGACTGCCCTCCGGCAATCGAGACCGCGTACAGATCGGAGTTGGTGCTGGTCGCCGGCACCGGGTCCGCGTTCATGCTGTAGCAGACCTCCTGGCCATTGGGCGAAATGTCATAATCGTCGCTACCGCCGAGCGAGAAGGGCGGCACATCGCGGGTGCCGGGAGTGAGATCCCGGACCGTCCCGCCCGCCGCCGGAATGACCAGCAAATGGCTGCGGCGCTTGCCCTGCCAGGCGTTCCAGTGGCGGTAGAGCAGTTCCGTATAGATTCGGGCCTTGACTTTGCCGGCTTTTTCCGCGTCCAGATTCTTCTTGTTGCAGGCATCGTCGGCGCCGCATTCGGGATACACCGCGCTGGTGAATACCAGGTTCTTGCCGTCGGGCGAAAAGAGGTGTCCATCGGCCTCGGTCGACAGGTTGGTGACCTGCTTGGCGTTGCCGCCGTCCGGGTCCATCATCCAGATCTGCGACGATCCTCCGCGATCAGAGATGTAGGCGATGCGCTTGGAATCGGGCGACCAGCGCGGCCGTTGATTACTCTCGCCCTCCTGCGTGATCTGTCGCGGAGCGCCTCCATCGAGCGGTACCGTCCAGACCTGCACCAGCTTCTTGTTGCCCGTGACGTCGACGGACTGGACCGTGAACGCGACCAGCCGGCCATCGGGGGAGATCTGCGGATCAGCGATCCGCTTCAACTCCAGCAGGGCATTCACATCAAACGGCTTTTTTTGCGCGAAGACGAGCGCGCACGTAGCGAGCAACAGGAGTAAACGGCGCATACGTCGATTGTAACGCCAGTGGCATAAGGCTTCGCCTCGAGCATCCGAGTGCAGCGCGGACTCCGGACCGCGGCGGCGTTCCGGCAATTCATGCCTTCCACGGATTCAAGACCTGAACGTGCGCATTCGTGATGAGTTGCGGCCCCACGGTTCGTGCCAGGCGAAACACTTCGCTGAAACGAGCCTTCGCGGTCTGGAGTTGCCATCCGGGAGCCGCAAGGGTCACCTTCCCGATGTTGGCGGCAGTGGCTTGGCGTTGCGGCTTCTTGATGGCTTTTGGCACGGGATCTCCTGTTTGCAGCGGCGGGTTACAACCTGTCCTTGCGGCAGAGTCAATTGCTGGTGATTGGGCCGTCGGCGTTGGAGAGATCGCGCACGATCCGCTCGCGATGCTTCGTCGCGGTGGAGACCGCCGATTCCATGGCGGTCCAGTAGAGCGCCGCTCCCACCGCGGCCGCGAAACCCAGCACCAGGTAGAAGGCCACGTCGCCGCCGAAGGCGTAGCGTGCCACATACGCCAGCAGCACCGGCAGCAGGGACAGCGGATACAACAGCATGATCAAAGCCTGAAAACGGCTTGACGCACCGCCTTGCGACACGCGCTCCGGGTTCAGTCCGCGCGGATACTGCACGCTAGAGATGTTGCCCAAAGCCAGCATGTAGAGCGAACAGACGCCGATGACCAGCAGGGTTTCCACCAATTGGGCGGCCCCCAGCTTCACGCCGAACAAGGTAGTGACGCCGGCCAGGATGAACACCTCCAGGTAGATGAACACCAGCGCCGCCAGGTTCTTGCCGGCGAACGTTCTGGACAGCGGTTGGGGCGCGGCGAAGTAGATCAGGGCGGCCGACCGGTCGAAACCGAAACAGTTCCAGAAAGAAACCTGCCCCAGTAGCGTCAGCGCATACACGCAGACCACGGTTAGGAAATGATGCGACAGCGTGCTGTTGCGTTCACCCCGGTTGCCGAGAATCATGGGCAGCCAGACCATCAGGCCGAACGAGAATCCCATCACGAAGACCATGCGGTAGCGCGGCGTCCGCGCCAGCGAACGGAGTTCCTTTTCGACGATCGCGGCCAGCGGATCGCGCAACCATCTGGCGGGAAAACGGTAGAACGCTTCGGCCACCGCCTGGACCGGCGAGACGCCGTTGGTCCGCGGCGTGGCTTGCGCCGCCACCGCGTCAAATCGCAGATTGCGTTCGAATTGTGAGCGGCCGAACCATCCGGCCAGCAGGGTCCAACCTGCCAGAGAGAGCAGTGCGGCGAGTTCGCTGCGTCCGAGCGAGGCCCACGCGGCGGCCGTCGACGGCCACACCACGCTCGCCAACAGGCGGGTCCAGTTGCCCGTCAATTGCGGGCGATGATCGGTCGCAAACAAAAAGCGCGGCAGCATCCACACCATGAAGATCAGGAAGAGCAGCAGTTCGCGAACCTTGCGTCTGGACAGGAGACGCTCCAACAGACTGCGCGTGCCGCTGGCCAGCAACAGGTTGAACGCGATGTAGAGCAGCACCGCCGGCAACGCCAGCCAACCCGTAACCGCCGCGTTGTGGAACATACCGGCGACGCTCCCCGCCAGCACCATCAGCATTTCGATGCCGGTGGTCAGGCGCAGCAGAACCTCCACCTGGAACAACTTCGCGTGCGGCACGGGATAGACCATCAGCTTGCGCATGTCGAGCGCCGAGCCCATGCTGGCCGAAAGAATCGGCATGGCCTGCCAGTACAAGCACACGCCCAGCGCGCCCAGCGGCAGGAACATTCGCAGCTTCTCGGCGGGTGCCCGTGACACCGCGAGGAACGCGGCGCACGCCACCACCACCCAGATGCCGTACCAGAAGAGCCCGGTGATGACGCCGAACACGCGCCCGCGGCTGCCCATCCGCATGCTGAGCAATTGCGCGCGCAGGATGGCCGCGATCACAGCCACTCCAGCCGGCCGGTTTGATGGCCCGCGCCCACGAGGCGCACGAACGAGTCTTCCAGAGACTCGCCGCCGGCGCGCAACTCGCTCAGGGCCGCACAGGCGACGATGCGTCCCTGGTTGATAATGGCCACGCGGTCGCAAAGCCGCTCCACTACTTCGAGCACGTGGGTGGTAAGGAAGATGGTGGCGCCGCGCTGCACCTGGTCCGTCAGGATGTCCTTCATGAGGCGCGCGCCCACCGCGTCCACGCCTTCAAAGGGCTCGTCCATCAGGAAAAGCTCGGGGTGATGGATCAGCGAGGCGTCCATGGCGACGCGCTTGCGCATGCCTTTGGAGTATTCGCCGATGATCTTGCGATCGGTCTGGAGTTGGAACAGGTCCATCAGTTCACCCGCCCGTTCGATAGCGGTGGGCCGAGGCAAGCCGTACATGCGGCCCACGAATTCGAGGAACTCGACGCCGGTCAGACGGTCGAAGAGCAGCGATTCATCGGGCACCAGGCCGATTCGTTTCTTGATCTCGAGTTCCTCCCCGGGGAGTTTGAAGCCGAGGATCTCGATGCTCCCGCCATCGGAAGGAATGAGCCCCGTGAGCATGCGGATGGTGGTCGATTTTCCCGCGCCGTTGGGTCCGAGAAAGCCGCAGAACGATCCGCGCGGCACTTCGAGATCGACGCCATCGACGGCGGCTTTGAGGCCATACGATTTTCGAAGATCGCGGACGAGGATGGCGGGGGACATCCTTCCAGTTTACGGTGCTTTCCGGGGCGGTCATTGCGAGGGAAGGTGTCTATTCACCGCGGAGGCGCAGAGATCGCAGAGGAAAGCGCAGAGAAGAACGAGAGAAAGGCAAGACCGGAGAACGCGGTGGAAGCAGGGGAGGAATCCTGCCAAATCGCCACGGACCGCTTAGCGCACTTCAAACGCGCCGAACGCCAGGCCCAACTCCCTTGGGTCGCTGGGCGGGCGGATCACCCGCCCGACTTCCACCGTTATGCGCATCTCCTTTTTTCCCACCACCGAATCGGGCAGCGCGAACACCAGTTCGAACGCGCTGTCTCCCGGCCGGATCGCCGTGGCGGGCAGTGTCGCGCCATCCACGGTTACGGTCACCGGGAGAGGTCCCGCTGCGAGTTGTTCGTCCGGGCAAGCGCCGCGCAGATAGAGTTTCTGGCCGGCCGTTGCGGGCGCGCCCATGCGCAGTGCGGCGCGCCGCGGCATCCAACGGTGATCCCCATCGCTCTGGTACCACTCCGTACCCAGCAGGTAGGAAGTCAGCGGGCTGGCGGCGTCGACACGCAGCGGCAGTCCGCTTTCCCGAGGCAGCGCGGCATACAAATCCGTGATGTTTCGCAGGCGCGCCCCGCGCACGTCGTAGACCACCAGAGGTCGGGATGGGCATCGATGTGCTTCTCACTGCCCGGGGCCAGGTAGATGTGATCCAGCCCGAACAGCCGGAAGGGCCTGTCCAGCACACCGTTCCAAAACAGATCGGTATCCACGCCAACCAGCAGAATGGATTTCGAGGGATGGCGTTCGTGAACCCCCGCCACGCCTTCCACCAGATTGCGCACCCGCTTCGTGATGGCGTAATTCCATTGCGAGGCCGCCACCAGAGTGGGAACGCCCATCAGGGCATAGATGGCGGCCAGTGTCATCACGGCGGCGCGTCCCCGCGCTCCGTCGCGCCAGCCGGAAACCGCGGCCCATCCGCCCAGCCAACAAAGGCCGACCACGGGAAGGAATACGTAGTACTCGGTCTGGTGGTCGCGTAAGGGCAGCACGGGAGACAGCACGGCCAGATACCATGCCAGGAAAAACACCGGGACCCTGGCGCCCGCGCGCAGTTTCCACGCCAGAAACCCAAGCAGTCCGGCCGAGACCGCGACGATTCCAGCGGGCAGCAACCCCTTCGGCAACACGAAGGGCGTGAACATGAAGGTGGGGCCCACGGACCATGTCCAGTACTTGCCCAGGGTGCGGAACATGGCGCCGGTGAAGTGCATTGCGTAACCGCCGGTACCCTGCACCGGCGCCGCTGCGTTGTGCGCTACCACGTACGCGATGGAGACGGCGAACATGGGGAGGGTAGTGCGGAAATACCTGGCGCGGGGGCCCTTGGGCAGGCACAGCAGCGTGTAGGCCGCCGCGACGGCCGGGTAGACCACGTTCAGTTCCAGCGCGCCGAATCCCAGCAGAAAAGTGGTCCACTGGCACGCGTTATAGCGCCGCTCGCCGGTCTCCACATAGCGCAGCAGAAAGTGAAAGGCCAGCAGCAGGAAGAAACCGCACAACACCTGGTTGTAGACGCAAACCCACCCCAGCGGCAAGATGGCGGAGCTATTGAGCACCCAGAAGACGGCCGCGAAAAAGCCGGCCCACCGCAATCCGGTCAGCCGCGCGCCGATGGAGGCCACCAGCACCAGATTGGCGAACTGGGTGGCGAAGACGACGATCTTGAAGGGCAGCGCGTCCAGGCCGAACAGGCTGAACCCCACCAGGAAAAACGCGCGCTCGCTGAGCGGCCGGATGGTCCCCTGCGCCTGTGGCGCGAGGATCGCCACCAGAAAATCGTGGAAGTTCCGGATGTAGATGCCGGTTCCCAACCAGGCGAAATCGTCCGCGCGGAACCACGCCGTGAAGCCGCGCCAATAGAGCGCGAGGCAGAGCAGCGATGGAAGAAGCCAGAAGGCGGCGCTCGCCAGCCTGACGGAGCGCGGCCCCTGTACAGAGCTCACTTGCCTTCCAGGCCGATGTTGAACACGATGATGCCCAGTTCCCGGATATCGGCGCCGCCCGGCATCATGGCCTTATCCAACTGGAAATCCACGCGCAGCGAATCCCCCGCCAGCAGGCTCGCCGGTTCTCGATGGTTACCGGCGGAACGGTCAGCCTCACGGTGAGCTTCGCGCCCTTCTGTCCGGCGCCGAACGGCGGGCGCAGCGCGACGGTGAACTGCTTCTCGGTCCAGCGCCACGCGCCGGCTTCGACGCCATGGAAGCCCTTGACGAGTTGGGGCTCGACTTTGGGATCTCCCATTTGAAGCACGCTTTGCATTTTCGGTGTTTCTTCATCGGTGGCCCCGACCCGCACCTTCTTCTTCTTACACCCCGTGGGCGCCAGCAGCAGCGCCATCAGCATCAGCGAGCAGCACAGGCGCACTGCGGCGCGGCGCTCGAAAAACAATGTGTGTGTCATCAGTCTCCGCTTCTCTCTACTTGCACCAGGCAACTGTAAAAGGTGGCGCCACCGCCGAAATCGGTAATTCGATCGCTGGTCAGCGCGTTAACGTTGCGCTTGTCCGCCGCGCGCTTGCCCCAGCGCACGGCGGGTGCGCAGACCACGCCGGGCCGCACCCGGTCATCCACGCTGGCCATCAGCAGGCAGGCGCCGCGGTCGTTGTATACGCGCACCTGGTCCGCATTGCGGATGCCGCGGGCATCGGCATCGGCCGCGCTCAAATGCAGCGTGGCGGTCGCCAGGTCCACGCTGTTGCGATAGCCGAAGGTGGAGTTCATGCTGTCGTCGTTTTTCGGTGAGATCAACTCCAGCGGGTACTTGCCATTCAAGGCCGCGTCGCCATGGCGGCTCTCCACCGGCGGCTGGTAATCCAGCGTCTCGGCGTCGAAGTGGCACTTTCCATCCGGCGTGCCGAAGTTGCCCTCGGCGAAGGGCAGGAACGGCGCGCCGTCTTCAGAGACGTTAAGGCGTACGGAATGCTCGCGGTCCAGCCGTTCCAGCGTGATGTCCTTGAGGAATGGATGTGGCGAATCGAGCAGCGTGCGGATCATATCGTCATCGGTATCGGTGAAGCATGGGTCGTCGAACCCCATGCGCCCGGCCAGCAGGCGGAAAATCTCCACGTTGCTTTTGGTCTCGCCCGGGGGATTCAGCGCGGGTCGCGCCATTTGCAGGTGATAGTGCCCGTACGCGAAGTACAGGTCGGTGTGCTCCAGGAATGTGGTCACCGGCAGTACGATATCGGCGTAATCCGCGGTGTCCGTATGGAACTGCTCCAGCACGACCGTAAACAGATCCTCGCGCCGCAGGCCGCGCAGCACGACGTTCTGGTTGGGCGCGATCGCGGCCGGGTTGGAGTTGTAAACCACGAGCGCCTTCACCGGCGGACTGTCCAGCGTGGCGAGCGCCTGCCCCAGCAGCGACATGTTGACCATGCGCGCCTCGCGGCCCAGCGCCGCGTGCTGCAAATCGACACGCTCCAGGCCGGCGCGATTCAGTTGGAAAGCCTGCGAGGTGGAGAGTTGCAGGCCGCCCCCCACGTCTTTCCACGACCCCGTCAGCGCGGGCAGCAGCGCGATGGTGCGCACGGATGTGGCCCCGCGCTCGCTGCGCTGCACGCCGTAGTTCAGGCGGATGGCGGCGGGCCGAATGGTGGCGTACTCGCGCGCCAGTTGTACAATCTCATCGGCGGCGATGCCGGTGAGTTCCGCCGCGCGCCGCGGCGTCCAGGCGAGGACCCGCGCGCGCAGTCCGGCAAAGCCGTCCGTGTAGCGCTCCACGTAATCGGCGTCGTGCAGGCCTTCGCCAACGATCACGTGCATCATGGCGAGCGCCAGCGCGATATCGCTGCCCGGATTGATGAAAAAATGCTTGTCGCTGGCCGCCGCGGTGCGATTGCGGTTGGGGTCGATGGTGTACAGCTTCGCCCCATTGCGCCGCGCTTCCATGATGAAGGGCCACAGGTGGACGTTGGTACCCAGAATGTTCGCGCCCCAGGCCAGGATCAGCTTTGCATGACGGAACTGCTCCGGCTCCGTGCCGTACCGCACCCCCAGCGCCTGCATCAGCCCCGCGCTACCGGCCGTCGCGCAGATGGTGCGGTCCAGCCGCGAGGCGCCCAGCCGGTGGAAGAATCGGCGATCCATCCCGCTGCCGTTGAGCAGCCCCATCGAGCCCCCGTAGCTATAGGGCAGGATGGCTTCGGGGCCGAACTCCGCCACCACCGCGCGCAGGCGTTCGGCGATGGTATCCAGCGCCTCGTTCCACCCGATGCGTTCGAAGCTCCCCGCGCCCTTAGTCCCCAGGCGGCGCTGCGGATAGAGCAACCTCTCCGGATGATATTCGCGCTCCAGATATTGCGCCACTTTGCCGCACAGAAAGCCGCGCGTCACGGGGTGGTCCGGATTGCCGCGCAGTCTCGTGGCGTGCCCGTCCTGCACGGTCAATACGAGTGAGCAGCAGTCGGGACAATCCAACGCACACACGGAGTGACGGAGTTCAGGCATTTCCCCCGATTATATCGTGCGCGGAAGTATTGCTACAGGTCGATGGCGATCACCTCATGATCCAAGATCGAGGGAATCGTCAGACTGATGGTGCCGTTGGACTCCTGCACGCGGGGTGGCACGCCGCTCACCAGCAACTGCACCTTCTTCACCTTCGTACCCGCAAGCATCCGGATGCCCACCTTCTGCGGCGGCGTGGGTAGAAACTCGCGCACCGGCCCCTTCATCATCATCGGGTTGGTCAGGTTGACCATGTGTACGGTCATCGACTTCTGCTGTTCCCACACCGTCACGTCAAGCACACCCGGGCCGGTCACCGTTACTGGCGGCGCCTCGTTGGCGGCCCAATTGACGGCATTGCGCAGCAACTTCGCATGGTCCACCGACAGCACCTCCCAGAACGTGCGGTCGATATCCCAGGGGAAATAGACCATGCGGCCCTTGCCGATCTCCCGCGCATAAACTTCAGGGATGTCCGTCTTCGGAATTCGCGGGAACACCTCTTCCATCGGCAGGTCCGGGTAGGAGGGAATCAATGTGAGCGGCGGGTTGGCGTACGTGCCGAGAGTCTTGGTGTGGACGCGCGAAACGCCGTTGATGATGCGGCCCGTGTCCTCCAGTCCGGCCAGCAGGGAGTGCCGTTTGCCCGTGGCTGAGTCGGTCTCCAGGCGCAGGTACGAGTTCTGCATGCGCGCATCAACGGTGCCGGCGAACGATGCGCCGAAGAGATCGGCCAGCCCGAAATCCGCCCGCCGCTCGCCCCACTCGTCGTAGAGCGAAGTTTCGTGGGTGGCCACGATGCTGCCGCCGCGCTGCACGTAATCGCGGATTTGCGCGCACTGTGCGCCCGATAGCGCGGCGATATTGGGGAAGATCAGCACCTTGAATTGGTCGATGTGCGCGGCGTCGAGCAGTTGATCGTGCACCATCTCGAAGGGAATGCGCGCTTCGATCAGCGCCTGGTAGTAGCCCAGGGTGTGGTCCTCCACTTTCTGGCGCGCCTGCTGTGCGCCGTAGAAGTGCGAGGTCTGCTGCGAGTAGACCATGGCGGCTCGTGCCAGTGGCCGCAGATTGCGCAGATAGCGCTCGTTGCGATGGTGCCACACGTAAACGTCTTCCACTGCCTTCAGCCAGCGCCGGTCGTACAGCGACCCGGCGAATTTCGTGAACCACGGGCGCAAGCCGTTGGCGATTCCGTCCAGCACCCAGAGGCGGATTTCGGGTGCGCTCTGCACCGAGTCCTTCCAGCGGTACGGTTCTTCCACGCCGACGCTGAAGATGCCGCCGATCGGCTTCGTGCCCATGGTGGAGCGGTACTCCTTGCCGTTCTTTCCGTTGGCCCACGGAGGCGTGACGCCGCTGCGCGCCTGGCGGTCCGCGAACAGGATGGGCGCCAGTTCGCCGACGGTCTTCATGTCGAGATCGGACGTCGCGCCGCCGCCGGAGTTGGGAATGGGCCCGGCGGCTGGGGTCGTGCGGATTGTTGGTGCGCGGCAGGTCCATGCCGGACGCGGCGCGGAAGTTCGCCCGGCAATGCTCGCAGTAGCACATGCCGGAGCCCGACCAGCGATTGCTGAAAACGCCATCCACTTTATAGAGTTCGACAATCTCCTTCGTCACCCGCGTCATGAAATCGAAGTTGTAAGGGCCCAGCGCGCAGGTGATCCACAATTCGGGCATCACCGGGTGGCGTATTTTCTCGCCTGCCGCGTTGACAGCGATCCAGTCGGGGTGTTGATCGCACACCTCCTGGTGCGCGGCGTGCGGATCCGTGCGGGCGATCACCACCATGTTCAGCTTGCGGCATCCGGCCACCAGATCGCCGAAGGAATCGCGCGCGCCCAGCCACTGGCTGCGATAGTGCAGCGGAACCTTCGTGGGATAGTAGGCCACGCAACCGCCTGCGCTGAGACAGGCGGCGTCGGAATGCGTGCGGCGGAAATAGTCCAGCCAGAAGTTGAGGTCGTAGGTGCCGGGGTCGTCTTCCACCAGCGTCAACTGGGCCCAGCGCATGGGCCGGTCGAACCACTCATCGGCGGGAGCAGGCGCGGCGCCTGCGTCGCCGGCCAGGGCGAGCGCCGTGCCGGCCATTGCCGAATGGCGGAGGAAGTCTCTCCGGTCGATCATGCTGTTGCTGCCTACCGTGGTGCGGCCGAGGTGCTTGCCCATGAAGACAGTGTAGAGTCTTTTCAGGACGGGGTTGCGATGAGGGGCTACGGTCGCGGCAGCTCCATCACCTTGCCATCCGCAGTCAGCCGGTCGTTCTCGTAGCGCCGCGCGGGGGAACGCGACCACTCCACTCTGCGCCCGCCATTCAACTCCACGGCCGCCTCCACCTTCCCCGCGCGCACATAGAACCCGTACCGCGGCAGCGTGTGCCCTTCCACTGTCCAAGCCCCCGCGCCGCGATTCACCCACACATCCGCGCCGCTCTCCCATTTCACGTGCTGCCGGTGAATATCGCCGCCCGCGAATTCCACGCTTGCGATGCGATCGAGCGCCAGCGCGCGCATGGCATCATTCAGCAGCCAGTGGACCCGCACCACATCGCGATTGAAAGCCTGCGGGACCATCGCGGGCCGTCCGGAGAGGACCTCCGTACTCAGGTAGTCGTCGCTATACTCGCCGTGCCCCGCGCGGTCCAGGCCGCCCTGGTAGCGGCCTTCATAGCCGGCGCCGTGCAGAATGAACTTGTCGTGCCATGCCGCGTCGATCCACGGAATGCGCTCGCTGTCGGCGCACTGAATCTTCCAGGTAAACTCCTTGGCTTCGAGATCCACGCGCAGTTGCTGTGCGTCGGCTCCGTCCAGCCAGCCGATCAATTTATCGTGACCGGCTTCGGAAATCTGCGGCGCGTCGCCGCCCAGGAAATCGCGGATCCACGCGAAGGCGCCGCCCCACACGCGCTGGGTGGCGGACCTGTCCACGAAGCTCCCATCGCTAGTCCAATAATCGTAGGGCGAGGCGGAACTCCAGACGTCGATGAAGTAGGCGGTGGGCGCGAACCCGTCCTTGATGAGGCGTAGATTACGCTCCACGTACGGCATGAGGCGGTCAGGACGCGCCCGGTAGGATTGCGCCTCGCGGCCGTAGTTAAACCATGCCTTGTAGGGAGAGCCGTTCTGGCGGAACACGATACTGTCGTAGCCGAAGCCTTCGAAATCGGGATAGAAATCGATGTAGTTATCGTGCGGAGCAAACAGCGTACCGTGCCGCCGGCACGCGGCCACCAGTTGGCGGAACTCTTCCAGCGTGCCGTACTCCGGATTGGGCGGGTAGATGTCGGGCAGGCGGTAGTCGTAGCCCCAGCGTTGCCACCGGTGCCACACCACCAGCGCGTCCGCGATGCCGTATTCGGCAGCGCGCTCCAAATCCGCCGCACTCTGCGCGTAGAGCCCACTCCACAAGTCGAAGGTGAATCGCCCGGCCAGCTTGGCCACGCCCTTGGACGCCACGCGAATATCGTTCTCGCGCAGGCGCTTGACGGCGGCGAAGACGTTGGCCGCCGGATAGAACTCCAGCGTCTGCGGGTGCGGCGTGACCAGGCTATAGACGCGCGCCTCCGGCGTGACTTCCAGGCGATCGGGGATGGCGTCGGAGTTCTGCACCAGCGAGAGTCCGTTGGCAAAATCGAAGCCGGCGAAGGAGGTTGCCATGTTGTGGCCGTCAAAGCCGAGCCGGAAGGCCTTCGGGTCCACGATCACGTTGCCCGGACCGGCGTAGACGCGGATCGCTTTCTCGGTCCACGCGCCGGCCGAAACGCCCTCCAGGTAAAGCTGAAACCAGGGCTTCGGCGGCGGCGCATTTTCCAGCCAGAAGCGCGCGCGCAGGGCATCGCCTTCCACGCGGAGTTCGCTCATCACGTCGAACGCGCCCGCCCAGTTGCGTGCGCGGCATCGGCGAGTCGCGGCCCGACACCTGCGGCAAGGACCAGTTTCTGTTGCCCTACGGCAGCGATTTCTTCTACAGCGCCCACGCGATCATGCTCGACCGGCCCTACCTCGGGCAGCGCACCTTCGACGTGCTCCGCGTGTGTGACATGCTGGTCGCGAGCGGCCACAAGGAAATTCATCTCGTCGGCCGCGGCTGGGGCGCGTTGCCGGCGACGATGGCCGGTTCCACCCACTGCGCTTCGCCCGCGGAATCGCGGGCCTCGAAGCGCAGGCGAATGTTGGCGCCGGCGAAACTCGCCAGATCGACCGTAGCGGCTTCCGGCGGGCCGGCCGCCGATTTGCGTTCATAGAGGGTGCGGAACTCGCCGCCCTCGAACGGCGCGGCTTTCACCGCAACTGTCGCACTACCGCCCGCCGCGAACACCAGGCGCAAGGGACGCGCCGCGGGCAGCGCCAGTGGGTATTCCACGCTGGCCGCGTCCACTGTTTCGCGCCGCGAAGGCGGCCGCGGCCCGAGCGTCATCGCGATGCCTTCTTTCTCGCTGCGCGCCAGCGGCCCATAAAGAATGACAGTGCCGGCGTCGAATACCTCCCTTCCCACCTGTCCCGCATCCGCGCCCAGGCGGACCATCTCCGTGCGTTCGCGGCGCACCGGAATGCGCCACAGGCCGAGCATGCCTCCGTTGGGCACCGGGACCGGTTTCCATTCCACGGGCAGGCGGGGACGCGCCACGTCGGGAATGCGCGGCTGCACGATCATCACCGGATGGGCCACCATCTTCCGGCCCTGGTCCTCGAACTCGGCGTAGGCGTGGATCGGGTAGTGCGCGCTCAGTGTCCCGGGGCCGAACGTCAGGGTGAATTCCTGGCGCCGCCGCCCGCGCGGGCCCAGGCGAAACGCCACTGCGGTTGCCGGCTCCACCTTCCACTGGTCGACTACCGCCAGCCGCAGCGTGCCCGAGATCTCGCGGTCGCTGGAGTTCTGTAACGTGACCGGCACCACGAATGGCAGGTTTGGGCGGGAGAGATCGGCATAACCGCCCGCGCCATATGTGCCGGTGGCCGCCGGTTGCATGGAAACCGTGATGGGCCCGACAGTGTCAGTCGGGGGAGTGTAGGCCAACGCCTGTGAACAGAGAAGCAGCAGGCTGATCGTACGCATGTCTCATTCGATCGGCGCGTTGTACCCCAAGCGCCAGTGGGCGGACAGTTTCGGCAACCCGCGCGGCGGCACCACCTGCACCGTGATGCGGTGGTACTTGCCGTCGTTCACCTGGTTCTGCGGCGCATAGCCGAGGATGTAGCGGTTGCGCAGTTCGATCCCGATCTTCTTGGCGATGTCCGGCAGTTCCACCGGGTTGGCTTCAAACAGGCGTCCGCCGGTCTGTTCGGAGATCTTGGTGAGCAGGCCGGCGCCGCCAAACTCCTCCAGCGTACTGCCGCCGCCGAAGACGCCGATGGAATAGATCAGCACATCGCTTTCGCGTACCAGGTTGGTCACTTCCTTCTGGGAGTAGCGGCTGTGGTTGTCGCCGCCATCGGAGATGATGAGCAGCGCCTTCTTGTTCTTCTTCGAGCGTTTCATTTCGTGCAGTGCCAGGTAAACCGCGTCCAGCAGCGCCGTGGAGCCTTTGGATTTGGAGAAGATCAGCTCGTTTTCAATTGTACCGGTGTCCGCGGTGAGCGGCACGCGCAGTCGCGGAGCATTGTCGAACTCCACCAGGAAAAACTCGTCTTCGGGGTTGGCGATGCGGAAGAATTGCATGGCGGCCATGCGCGAGCGCTGAAGTTTATCGCCCATGCTGCCGCTGGTATCGAAAACCAAGCCGACCGCGACTGGCTCGTCATCCATGGCGAACTGAGTGATCGGCTGCGGCACCTTATCCTCGAAGACGCGGAAATTCTCCCGCTCCAGGCCGGAGACCGGGCGGTTCAGCGGATCGTTGACGGTGACGGGCACCAGAATCAGGGTGGTGTCCACCCGGATATTGGCGCGCCCCGGCGCCTCCTGTTTCGGCGCGGGCTTGGGGCGCGGTTCGGTTTTGACCTGCTGGCCGGAAAGCGTCCCCGTCAGCCACAACGCCAATCCAACCGCCACTCCAGCGAATCGCCGCATGTCCAATTGACCTCTCGACGGTATTGTACACTTTGGCGGGCTGCCAGGATCCAAC
>JAPKZC010000210.1:2280-5205 GCA_026394025.1 Candidatus Solibacter sp. | reverse complement strand
GCCATCAACCAGACCTTGGACGCCAAGCTGGCTACCGAAATCGCGCGCGATTTCGGCGCCTCCACCGCTACGGTGAGCTACGAAATCGAGGCCATGCAGTCGGTGGAAGAAGCCGAGGACACGACGGATCTCAGCCGGCGCGCCCCTGTGGTCACGATCATGGGACACGTGGATCACGGCAAGACGTCGCTACTCGATGCCATTCGCGTCGCCAATGTGGCGGGACGCGAGGCGGGCGGAATCACCCAGCACATCGGCGCCTACCAGGTGGAGATGAAGGGCCGCAAGATCGTGTTCATCGACACGCCCGGCCACGAAGCCTTCACCCGCATGCGTTCCCGCGGCGCCAAGGTCACCGACATCGTCATTCTGGTGGTGGCGGCCGACGATGGCGTCATGCCGCAGACCCTGGAAGCTATCGACCACGCCAGGGCGGCCGGGGTGCCGATCATCGTCGCCATCAACAAGATCGATAAAGCGGACGCCCAGACGGAACGCATCAAGCAGCAGCTGAGCGACCGCGGGTTACTCCCCGAAGATTGGGGCGGCGATGTGGTGATGGTGCCGGTATCGGCGCGCACCCAGGAGGGCCTGCCCCTCTTGCTCGAAATGATCCTGCTGGTGGCCGATATGCTGGATCTCAAGGCCAACCCGAGCCGTCCGGCGATGGGCACCGTGATTGAAGCCCAACTCGACCGCGGACGCGGTCCGGTGGCCACGGTGCTGGTGCGCAACGGAACCCTCGCGGTGGGCGATTTCTTCATCTGCGGCGCCGTTTTCGGCAAGGTACGCGCCATGCAGAACGACCGCGGCGGACAGATCCGCAAGGCCGAGCCCTCAACCCCTGTGGAAGTGTTGGGTCTCGATTCGCTACCCGAAGCCGGCGACGATTTCCAGGTGGTGACGGACACCGCGAAGGCCAAACAGATCGTCAACTTCCGCGACCAGCGGCTCAAGGAATCGCTGCTGGCGAAATCCAGCCGCATCACGCTGGAGCAACTTCACAAACAGATGAAGGCCGGCGAAGTCAAGGAACTGCCGATCATCCTCAAGGCCGATGTGGGCGGTTCGGCGGAAGTCCTCACCGAAACCCTGCAGAAGCTTTCCAACGACAAGGTGAAGGTGCGCGTGATCCACTCCGGCGTGGGCTCCATCAACGAAAGCGACATCCTGCTGGCCTCGGCGTCCAACGCAATTGTGATCGGGTTTAACGTGCGGCCCGACCGCAAAGCCCAGGCCACGGCCGAACAGGAGAAGGTGGACGTGCGCCTGCACACCATCATTTACAACCTGACGGACGAGATGAAGAAGGCGATGTCGGGCCTGCTCGCCCCGGTGTTCAAGGAAGTCTACCGCGGCAAGGCCGAGGTGCGCGAGACATTCCGCATCAGCAAGGTGGGCGCGGTGGCGGGGTGCCAGGTGACGGACGGCTCCATCCCGCGCGACAGCGAATGCCGCGTGCTGCGCGACAACGTGGTGGTGCATACCGGGAAGATCGGTTCGCTGCGGCGCTTCAAGGATGACGTCAGCGAAGTCAAGATCGGCATGGAGTGCGGTATCACGCTGGCCAACTTCTCGGATCTCAAGCCGGGGGACATCATCGATGCGTACGCGACCGAACGGGTCGCTACCGAGGTATTCGCCTGAGAACATGGCGGCAATCGGCGTACTGACCCTGGAATTGCGGATCGAAGACTCGCATTCGCTGAAAGAGAAGCGGCATGTGGTGCAGAGTCTGAAGGACCGGTTGCGGCACAAGTTCAACGTGTCCGTGGCCGAGATCGCCCATCAGGATCTCTGGCAGCGGGCGACCATCGCCGCAGTTACGGTGTCGAGCGATCGCGAGAATGCGGAGAAAGTGCTCCGCGGCGTGGAAGACGAGGCTGCCGGGATGGTGGGTTCGGCGCTGGTGGAAGCGACGGTGGAGTGGATAGAGTAGGAGGAGGCAAACCGCTCCCTGACGGTCGCGGCTCCGATATGAGACGCGCCCAATCCGAGCCGCGAGGCTCCAATCCGAGCCGCGACCGTGAGGGAGCGGTTTCTTTAGAGTTTTCTATGGACGTACGACGCATATTACGGGTCTCCGAAGCGGTTAAAGAGGAACTGAGCGAGATCATCGGGTTTGAGATGGAAGACCCGCGGCTGCTGGAAGTGGCCGTGACCGACGTGCAGGTGAGCCCGGATTCGCGTCACGCCACGATTAAGGTGGGGCTCCACGGCGACCAAAAGCGACAGAATCACGCCCTCGCCGCGCTGGAACACGCCTCGGGGTACTTGCGGCGGGAACTGGCCTTGCGTCTACAGCTCAGGCAGGTACCGGAATTGCATTTTGAACAGGATAAAAATCCCGACGTCGAGAGCAGGATCGAGTTTCTGCTGCGGCGCGCGAGAAAATCTCGGGGGCGCGACGAAAATTAGCCCTAAAGTCAAACAAAATGTGATAGTTTTGTTTTTGTTGGCGGCTTTGGCGGCTGACGGGCAGCAGGAACTTCTGCGGCTCGAAAAGAGCGCCGACGCCATGGGTGCGACCTATTCCATTGCCCTATACGGGTATGACCGGGTCAAGATGGAGGCGGCGGTGGACGCCGCGTTCGACGAGGTCCGGCGGCTTGACGACCTGCTTTCGAACTATCAACCCGGAAGCCAGTGGAGCGAGGTCAACAGAAACGCGGCAATCCGGCCGGTCAAGGTTTCGGTGGAGCTATTCCAGCTTCTTTCGGCATGCATCGAGTACAGCCGGGAGAGTGAAGGCGCGTTCGATATTACGGTGGGGCCGTTGATGAAGGTTTGGGGATTCTATAAGGGGAGTGGCCGCCTGCCCCACAAACCGGAAATCGCCGCGGCGCTCGCGAAGGTGGGCTACCGGCACATTCTCCTGGACCGGGCGGCCCAGACGGTGCAGTTTGATCGTCCCGCCGTGGAAAT
>JAPKZC010000210.1:0-2267 GCA_026394025.1 Candidatus Solibacter sp. | reverse complement strand
TGGACCCGGGCGGGGTCGGCAAAGGGTACGCCGTCGATCGCATGGTGGATGTTTTGAGACAGAACGGGGTCCAGACCGCCATGGTGGCGGGTTCGGGTAGCAGCATCTATGGAATGGGTGCGCCGCCGGATGAGCCGCGGGGCTGGCCGGTGAAGATCAAGGACCCGCGGGACAGCCGCAAGACGATGGCGGAGGTTTGGCTGAAAGATAGTTCGATGTCCACATCCGGCAGTTACGAGAAGTTCTTTCGGGCGGAAGGCAAGATATACGCCCACATCATGGACCCGCGGACCGGATATCCGGCGCAGGGCAGTGTATCGGTTTCGGTAATTGCGCCGCGCACGGTCGATAGCGAGGTGTGGGCGAAACCGTATTTTATCAATGGCCGCCAATGGGCGGTGAAGCATCGGCCAAAGGACTTTCGAGTGTTCTTTTGCGAAGACAGGATGGACAAGCCATGCGCGTGGCTCCAATGACAAGCCGTTTCCTAGATGCCTGCCGGCGGAGGCCCACGGATGTCAGACCCGTGTGGTTCATGCGGCAGGCGGGCCGGTACATGAAACAGTACCGCCAGATTCGCGAGAAGCACAGCATCCTGGAAATCTGCAAGCGTCCGGACCTGGCCGCCACGGTGACCCTGCAGCCCATCGAGATGTTGGACGTGGACGCCGCTATCATTTTCGCGGATCTGCTGCTGCCCATCGAACCGATGGGGCTGAAACTGGAGTACTTGAAGGGCGAAGGGCCGGTGATCGGCAACCCGGTGCGTACTTCCGACGACGTGGATTCGCTTTCCACCACCAATACCGACGACCTCGGTTACGTGGGCGAGGCCATCCAGCAGGTGGTGCGCGCGTTGGCAGGCAAGGTGCCAGTGATCGGCTTCGTGGGCGCGCCGTTCACCATGGCGAGCTACATGATCGAAGGCGGCGCGTCGCGCAATTTCGTGCGCACCAAGCGACTGATGTACAGCGACGAGACCCTTTGGCGCCGTCTGATGGGCAAGATCGTCGACGTATTGGCGCCGTTCGCCCATTCGCAGGTCACCGCCGGGGCGCGCGCCATCCAGGTGTTCGACAGTTGGGTGGGGGCGCTGGGCTCAGACGACTACGTGCGCTACGCCGCGCCCTATTCGCGCGCGCTGATCGAGCGCATTCGCTCCACCGGCATCCCGGTGATTCACTTCGGCACCGGCGCCAGCGGCTTTTTCCGCGAACTGCATGCCGCCGGGGGCGACGTGATGGGCGTGGACTGGCGCATCAACATCGACCAGGCGTGGATGGATATCAGCTACCGTTCGGCGATTCAGGGTAATCTGGACCCTGTCGCGCTCTTCGCGCCCCTGCCCGAACTACGAGCCAAAGTGCATGAGCTGCTGAAGCGCACCGGCACGCGTCCCGGACACATCTTCAACCTCGGACATGGGATACTGCCGGAAACTCCGGTGGAGAACGTGAAGGCCGTGGTGGAAATGGTTCGGGAATTCCGGCCGTGAACACCGGCGTCCTGCTGCTTGCCCACGGAGCGCCGGAACGCATCGAAGACGTGCCGCAATACCTATCGTCCGTCCGCGGAGGCCAGCCGGTTTCGGCGCGTGTGCTGGATGAGGTCACCAGCCGTTACGCCGCTATCGGCGGGAGTTCCCCGCTGACCCGTTGGACCCGCGTGCAGGCCGAGGCGCTGCAGCGTGTCCTCGGCCTGCCGGTATTTTTTGGCATGCGCAACTGGCATCCCTTCATCCAAGAAACTATGGAACAGGTACGGGCCGCGGGCGTGAATCGATTGGCGTGCGTATGTCTGGCGCCGCAGTTCGCGATGCTGAGCGTGGGGCAGTACATAAAGCGCACCATGGAAGCGGCGGGCGGCGTGGAACTGGCATGGGCCACCAGCTATCATGACGAACCCCTGCTGATCGAGGCCTTCGCGGAGCGTCTGCAAGGATTGCGCGGCAAGGTGCTGTTCACGGCGCACAGCCTGCCGGCGCCCAACGAACAGTACGATAGCGAAGCGCGCGCCACGGCCAGCGCGGTAGCCGCCCGCCTGGGGCTTACGGATTGGGAGTTCGCTTACCAGAGCCAGGGGATGAGCGGCGGTACATGGTTGGGACCAACCGTGGAAACGTGCCTCGACCGCTACGCGGCCGAAGGTGTGCGGGAAGTGGTGGTGGCGCCCATTGGCTTCGTCTGCGATCACGTGGAAATCCTGTACGACATCGACGTTTTGTTTCGCGGGTATGCGGCGGACCGCGGCATCGTGTTGACGCGCCC
>JAPKZC010000914.1 GCA_026394025.1 Candidatus Solibacter sp. | reverse complement strand
GCATCGCTACCTCCTCACCGAATACGGACGCGTCGCAATTGCGGCCATATCCGCTGCGCAGCACGCCACCGTAGCGCAGCTGTCCAAGGCGGCATAAAACTTGTGAAAAATAACAAAGGATTTGGGGATAGCAATGCAGAGTGCGCAGAGATAAGCGCGGAGGAAGGCAATAACAAACTCGCCTCCACCCCAGCGGAGGCCATTTCTCCGAAGTTCCATTGTGTTCTCTGCGCTTTTCTCCGCGATCTCTGCGGTGAATCGACTTCCTCTTCGGTGCCGGCTTCACCGGGTAAGGGACCGTTTGCCGCAATCCTAACCCTTCCTGACGGTCGCCGCTCGGATGGAAGGCCGGCGCCCCCTCCTCGGAATCCCGCCCGTTTCCCCCTGCACTCCCCTTACAATAGTCTCTTCCATGCCTGAATTCGACGTTGTTGGACTGGGGCTCAATGCCACCGATACCTTGCTGATCGTCCCGCACTTCCCGGCCTATGCCGGCAAGGTGCCCTTCGAGGAGGAGCACCTCAGCCCCGGCGGCCAGGTGGCCAGCGCCCTGGTCGCCTGTGCCCGCCTCGGTCTGCGCACCAAGTACATCGGCGCCGTGGGCGACGATCTTCGTGGCCGCATACAGATGGAAAGTCTCCAGAGTACCGGCATCAACCTCGATCATGTCATGGTCCGCCAGGGGTGCCCCAACCAAACCGCATACATTGTGATCGATCGCTCCACCGGAGAGCGTACCGTCCTCTGGCGTCGCGACGATAGCCTTAAGGTGCTTCCCGAAGAGATCACCGACGGGATGATCTCGGGCGCCCGCCTGCTGCACATCGACGGCCACGATACGCCCGCCGTTGCCCGTGCCGCCGAAATCGCCCGACGCCACGGCATACCGGTCACCGTCGATGTCGATACTATCTATCAGGGTTTCGACCGCGTCCTCCCCAATGTCGATTACCTCGTGGCCTCGAGCGAGTTTCCCACCGCCTGGACCGGCGAGACCGATCCCTTCAAAGCCCTGGAAACCATTCAGAAGCAGTACGGTATCCGCGTCGCCGCCATGACTTTGGGCGCCCACGGCGCACTCGCCCGCGAGAACGGCAAGTTCTCTTACGCGCCGGCCTATGTCGTTAATTGCGTGGACACTACCGGCGCCGGTGACGTCTTTCACGGGGCCTTCTGCTATGCTGTCTTGAAGGCCATGCCGATTCAGGAAGCACTCGATTTCTCCAATGCCATGGCGGCCCTCAACTGTACTGCGCTGGGCGCCCGCGGAGGCATTCGCGGCCTCGACGATATCGCTTCCCTGATGCGACGGGCTGAGCGGCGCTCCCACACCGATTATGCACTCCGCGCCGCCCGCGGCGCTCTCCACGGATAAATGTTCCCTCTACGCGACACACAGCCGAGCTACTCCAAGCCAGTCGTCACGGTGCTCCTGATCGTCGTCAACATCCTGGTTTTCCTCTTCGAAATCTCGCTCGATCCCTATTCCCGCAATGAGTTCATCGCCATTTACGGCCTCGTCCCGGATCAATTCGCCTTTCAATCCGTGCTCACCTCCATGTTCCTCCACGGTGGCTGGATGCACCTCCTCGGCAACATGTGGTTCCTGTGGATCTTCGGCGACAACATCGAGGACATGCTGGGCTCCGCCAAGTACCTGCTGTTCTACCTCTTGTGCGGCGCCGCCGCCGCCATGGCCCAGTTCCTCGCCAATCCGGATTCCCGCATCCCCATGGTCGGCGCTTCTGGCGCCATCGCTGGCGTGATGGGCGCCTACATGATCAAGTTCCCCCATTCTCACCATCGTTTTCTTTTTTACCACCGTCGAAGTCCCAGCATGGCTTATGCTTATTTTCTGGTTCTTCATCCAATTTTTTAATGGAGTTGGCTCCATCGGCTATTCCGGTGCCTCCCAGGGCGGAGGTGTTGCCTTCCTCGCTCACGTCGGAGGCTTCCTCGCCGGCATGGCCCTTATCTTCCTCCTGGTGCCGCGCCAGCGCTATACCCGCCGGCAGGATGTTCATTGGTAAATGAAACCCCAGGTGACACTCTACACCCGTACCGGTTGCTGCCTCTGCGGCGACGCCAAACTCGTGATCGCCTCTGCCCGCCGGTGCGCCGACTTTGACTACGCCGAAATCGACATCGATTCCGACCCCGAACTCGCCCGTCTCTACAACCACGAAGTGCCCGTCATTACCATCAATCGCAGAAAGGCATTTAAGTACCAGGTCGACATGAATAAGTTCTTGAAGAAACTGGCGACAAGCATATGAACGTGGACGTTTTAGCCATTGCGGCGCACCCCGACGACGTGGAGCAGACCTGCGGCGGTACCCTCATCAAAATGGCCGAAATGGGCTACCGCACCGGCACGCTTGATCTCACCGCGGGCGACATGGGCACCCGCGGTTCCCCAGAGCAGCGCGTCGCCGAATCCGACGTCGCCGGCAAGCACATGCTCCTCAAGTGGCGCGGCAACCTCCACTTCCCCGACGCCCGCCTGGAAAACACCCTCGCCGCCCGCATGACCCTGGCCGTCAAGATCCGCGAACTCAAACCGCGCGTCGTCATCCTGCCCTATTGGGAGGCCCGCCACCCCGATCATTACCGCGCCGGCGAAATCGGCTTCGAAGCCTGTTTCCTCGCCGGACTCCGCAAGCTCGACGAATACTCCGAGCCCCACCGCCCCTTCAAGATCCTCTATGCCAGCGTCTATGCCGAGGTCAGGCCGTCCTTCATCGTCGATATCAGCGCCCAGTTCGAGCGCCGTATGACCGCTCTCTTGAGCTATACCTCGCAGTACGGCGAAACCATCGACGGCGGCGCCCTGTTTCCCAATGAGCAGGAGATCCGTGACCGCCTCGGCGCCGTCGCCCGCTTCTACGGCAACCTCATCGGCGTCAAGTACGGAGAGCCTTTCGTCGTCAAGGAAGCCATGCAGATCGAAGATATCGTCTCGATGGGCTCCCGTTCGATTTAGCAGTGACACCAACATTTTACTTTAAATAATTCTCCCAATTAGCTACACATAAACCACTTACCGGCTTCGCCACAGTCGCTCTAGCAAGAAATTCCAAAGTGAGACAAATTTGTCTCACTTTATTATGGCTCATGCACATTAACTCCTTTAGTTGCAACAATTGTGTTTTTTTCGGTGAGACATTCATGTCTCACTCTGGCGATATGCCCGTCCACCTGTTATATTTCTAATGCCCCATGTCCGACCCCAAGAATCCGCTGGACCGCCTCGACCGGCAGGAACTGCACTGGTTGACCGGCATTTTGAAGGACGCCTGCCGTGAGCGCCTGGAGAAGAACCTGGTCAGCCAGGCGTTCGAAGAGCGCCTCTACCAGCGGGGCCCGGTCGAAGGCCGTCTCGACCCCCGCCCCTTTCTCAGGATATGGGAACCGCGCTACCGTAAATTCCTCGAAGTTGCCGGCGAGTTGTATTCCCGGATGGAAGGCGAGCGCGCCAGCAACGCTGCCGAGAGCCTGCGCGAACAATTCGCCGCCGTTCCCCCCATCACCCGTCACGGACCGGCATCTTCCCACGTTATGATTGAAAAGAATGCCGCGAATCCTCGACGGAAATCGCGTACGCGATGACATCAAAAGCGAACTGAAGCCGCGCGTCGATGCCCTGGCCGCCCGGGGCCGTCCTCCCGGTTTGGCCGTGGTGCTCGTCGGCCACAATCCCGCTTCCGAAATCTACGTTCGCAACAAAATCAAGACCTGCCAGGACCTGGGGATCTTTTCCGAATCCATCACGCCGCCCGACTCCATTTCTACCGCCGAACTGCTGGCCATTGTCGAGAGCCTGAACGCGCGCCCCGAAATCGACGGCATCCTCGTCCAGTTGCCCCTCCCCCCGCAGATCGATTCCAAACGTATCCTGATGGCCGTCGCGCCCGCCAAAGACGTCGATGGCTTCCATCCCTGCAACGTCGGCGCCCTGGTGGCCAACCTGCCCGCGCCCCGCGCCTGCACACCGGCTGGAATTATCGAGCTGCTGAAGCGCGGTGGCATTGCCATCGCCGGGCGCCGTGCCGTAATCGTGGGGCGTAGCGATATCGTCGGCAAACCGGCCGCCATGCTGCTTCTCCACGAGCACGCCACCGTCACCATCTGCCATTCCAAAACGCCCGACCTGCCCGCCGTGTGCCGCGAGGCCGATATCCTGGTGGCGGCCATCGGGCGCCCCGCCATGATCACGCGGGATTTCATCCGCCAGGGCGCTACGGTCATCGATGTCGGCACCAATCGCATCGAGGATCGCGGGATGGTGGCGCGGATTTTTCGCAACTCGCCGGAAAAACTGGCATCTTTCGATAAGAGGGGCAGTCTGCTGGTGGGCGATGTCGACCCCATCGACGTGGTGGAACGGGCCGGAGCCTACACCCCGGTTCCAGGTGGGGTGGGGCCGCTGACCATCGCCATGTTAATGGTCAATACCGTAGCTTCCGCCGAGCGCCGCTCGGGCATATGCTGAAGGTTGGTCTGACCGGCGGCATTGCCACCGGAAAATCGTTTGTTGGCGAGGCGCTGGCAAGCTGCGGATGCCTGTTGATCCATGCGGATGATCTCGGGCATGCGGCGCTGGCGCCGGGCGGAGAGGCGTACCAACCCGTGATCCAGGAATTCGGCCGCGACATTCTGAACGGCGAAGGCGTCATCGACCGGCGCGCCCTCGCCTCGCTCGTCTTCGCCCACCCGGAACGTCTGGCCAGATTGAATGCCCTGGTGCACCCCACCGTGATCCGTCACGAAGACGAATCCATCGCCGCGTTTGGCGCCAGCCATCCCGGTGGGATCGCTGTCGTGGAAGCCGCCATCCTCATCGAAACCGGGAGCTATGCGCGCTTCGACAAACTGATTCTGGTTACCTGCGCCGAAGAACAGCAGGTGGAACGCGCCCTGCGGCGCGAAGGCGCGCTGGAGAGCGATATCCGCGCGCGCATTAGCCGGCAAATGCCGCTGGCCGAGAAACGAAAGTACGCGGATTTCGTCATAGATACATCCGGGGAAAAGGCGGACACCCTGCGGCAAACCCGGGCCGTCTACGACGTATTACGGAGAATTCAATCATGAGAGTGCTGCGAACCTTGTTCTGGGCTGCCCTGTTAGCTGCCGGCTTTGTCTACCTCACCGGCGTGACCAGTTGGGATGTCGGTCGCGTGCTGCGCCCCGTGCGTAGCGCCGGCCGCCTGTGGAGCGAACCTGCCACGGCGGCGTCGGCCGGCTTTTCCACCGACGAACAAAATAATATCGATATTTACAAATCGGCGCGCGATGCCACGGTATTTATCACGTCAACGGTGTATACCCGTACCTTTTTCGGCGTATATCCGGAAAAAGGCACGGGCACCGGGTTCGTGATCAGTCCCGAAGGCGAGATTCTTACCAATAATCACGTCTCGGGAGGTGGCTCGCAGTTGACGGT
>JAPKZC010001163.1 GCA_026394025.1 Candidatus Solibacter sp. | reverse complement strand
GCCCTGGTAGTAGGAATCGACGCGCAGCCAGTGCATGGCGCGTCCGCGGCGCACCTGGTCTTTACCCACCACGGCGATATTGTTTTCCGCCTGGCAGGCGACCACACAGGCGCCGCATCCGGTGCAGGAGTTGAGGTCGATGGCCATGCCCCAGGCGTGCCCTTCGTACTTCCATTCGGGATACAGCGAGAGCGCTTTTGGCGGATTCTCCGCGCCTTCGTGTGGAGCCTCGGGATTCTTTCGGAAGTCCGCCAGGTCGGCGCGGTGAATGATGTGGCGGCGGTCGGGAGTCTCCAGCAGATGAAAGTTCTGCGTGTCGGCGAATTCGTACTTACCGCCGGCCTTCACGGCATCCATGCCGATGTCGTGCCAGAGGGCTTTCGCGGTGCGCAATCCGTACGGGTTGAAGCCCATGCCGGTGCCGGCGCGTCCGGCGTGGGTGCGTCCGTAACCGAGGTGGAGCGTGGCGGCGCCGTTGACATGGCCGGGCTGGATGAACACCGGCGCATTGAGCGAGCGGCCTTCATAGGTCAGCTTCAGCAGGTCGCCCTTCTGCACGCCGAGGCGGTGCGCGGTGGCCGGGCTGAGCATCACCGCGTTGTCCCAGGTGAGTTTGGTGATGGGCTTGGGCAGTTCCTGTAGCCAGCCGTTGTTGGCGAAGCGGCCATCGTAAACGGTTGGGTCCGGGCGGAAGATGACTTCCAGTTTGCCGCCCAGTTTCCTGGCGCCGGCGCGCGCGCTGAGCGCTTCGCCCCGAACCGCAAGCGTCTTGACCGGCAGCGCCGTGTTGGGCACCACCCCATCGTGCACGGCACGCCGCCACCATGCTTCGAAATCGGCGCCCTGATGCTGGCCGTTCCAATAGCTCTTGACAACGTCGTAAGGGGTCTTTTCCGGCTGCTCCGTGAACGATTGCAGCAACTGCGTCGCGGAGCGTCCGCCATAGAGCGGCTGGATCAGGGGCTGCTGAATGGTGACCGTACCGTCAAAGGCGCGCGCGTCGCCCCAGGTTTCGAGGAAATGCGCCTCCGGCACCTGCCACTGGCACACCTGGCTGGTTTCATCGGCAAACAGACCGAGGCGAATGCGCAGCCTGGCTTTCTTCAGGCGGTCGCGGAGCCCAAGTTCCACCGGTGCCGTGAATGCCGGGTTGCCGCCGATGACGATCAGCACCTCCACCGCGCCGGCATCGAGATCCTTGACCAGATCCTGCAACGACGCCAGTTGATCCACGGGATTGACCTCAATCGGGTCGGTGTGGAACACCGTCTTGCCCACGTTGCCCAACTTCTCGTTCATGATGGCCGCGAGCGAGTGAACGATAGGCGGCTGCTGCTCGCCCGCGATCACGATGCCGGCGCCCTTGTTGGACTGTAGATCGCGCGCGATGGGGCCGAGCCACTTGTAGACATCGTTGTTCTCGCCCTCCTTCGGACCCTGCGCGATGCCGAGCGAGATGGCGAGCGCCCAGGCGAACTCCTCAATGTCGCCGGCCCGCAGCGCCAGCCGGTGATCGGCCTTGGTGCCCGTCGGGGTGGGCATGGGCTCCACCACGTACAGGCGGTTCATCGTGTCGCTATGTTCTTGCACGCGGCGGCATTTGGCGAACTGGCGCGCGTAGCGCAGGCTGGCCGGGCCGGACGCCAGGAAGTCCGCATCCAGCGAAACCACAACGTTGGCGTTGGTGAAATCGTAATAGGTATTGACCGGTTGTCCGAATGCCTGCGTGGCGGCGGCGCGCGCGCTGTGCGGACCGGCGGGGTCCCACTGATGCCACTTGAGGCCCGGATACAGTTTTTGGATGGTGCGCAGCTGGTCCGCCATGCTGGGCGAGGTCAGCGTCTCGGTGAGGATTCGAATGCCCGCGCCGTTCTTGGCTTTCTGCTGCGCCAGGGCGTCGCGCAGGGCGCCGGTGAATGCTCCCCAGGAGCGGATCTCCCCGTTGTAGCTGAGCGCCTGGGAGCGGTCGGGGTCGTAGAGTTGCAGCACCGCGGCCTGCGAGTAAGGGTCGCAGGCGCCGAGCGTGGCGGGGTGCCCGGGGTTGCCTTCAATCTTCGTGGGCCGGCCTTCGTGGCTCTCCACCAGGACACCGTTGGCGACGCCGTTCAACGTCACCGCGGTGGCGAAGAACAACGGGCGCCCCGGAATCAGATCTTCCGGTTGCCGTACGTACGGCATGATGTGTTCGGTGGGCTGGCGCGTGCAGGCAGTCATGCCGGCCAGTGCCAGCGATGCGCCCATCAGCTTGAGAAAATTGCGCCGGCCTTGGACGGGGTCTTCGTCATCGCTCCAGCCGACGGCCTGGCGGGGGAACTCCCGTTCCAGCAGATCCTGGAATTCGGGCGTTGCCGCCAGATCGTCCAGGCTGCGCCAGTAATCGCGCCCGCGAGCGCCTTCCAGCCGGGCCCATAGGGCGCTCCGTACCGCGGCCAGGTCCGTATTCTTTTGTGGATCACTCATCGGTGGCAGGTGGAACAGCTAGTCAGCGTGCGCGCGTCTTGAATCTTGTATTCGGACATGAGTTTACGGCCGATCTCTTCCTGATCGCCGGCGGGCTGGTAACCCATGGTGGTAATAAACTCGCGCGGCCTTACAAATTTTTCGGGGTTGCGATGACAGGTGAGACACCACTCCATCTGGAGCGAGTTCATCTGATAGGTGAGCGGCATTTTGTCCACTCTGCCGTGGCAAGTCTCGCAGCCGACACCCTTGTTGACGTGAATACCGTGGTTGAAATAGACGAAATCGGGCAGGTCGTTGACCCGTGTCCAACGAATCGATTGATTGCTGCGGAAACTGGCGCGCACCGGTTCCAGGGTGGGGCTCGTGCTCCAGATCTGCGAGTGGCAGTTCATGCACGTCTTGGTGGGTGGAATGTTCGCGAAGGCCGAAGTTTCCACCGTGGTGTGGCAATATCGGCAATCCACCCCGAGGCCGCCCACATGGTGTGCGTGGCTGAACGGCACGGGTTGTTCACGGGATTGCGTCGCCCGCGTGGCGTAGTCAGACCGGCTCAACCGGTCAATTGCCCAGGCGGCAAATCCCAGAATAAACACGGCGCCAAAAATGATGACCCGAGTGAAAGTGTTGGTGCTGTGGCGAAAGATCTGGGACATAGCTTACCTGCGTCCCCGGTCAGGCGTTAAGAATGTATTGTTTCGCATCAGGAAAAACAGTTGCCCAGTTTTCGTCCCCAAGGGGTCTCTCTCCGGAACACCACAATTACGTGATGCCGTAACGAAGAGTTTGTTTCAATTTTATCGGATCGCGGTCACGCCCCACAATACGCGGCAGCATTTGCGAGCGCCGATTTTTCCCACAAATCACTTGCGTACAAATAAGGAGACGGAATCTTCATGCCGGCTCCTGCCGTCGGCGGTACAGACCGCAAACTGCGCGGCCGGCGCACCTGGCCTGCCTCGGTCCCAAAGCGACCCACCAGCATATTCGCCGTCTTTTCGCACGGCGTAAAAGTGAATATCAATGCCCGCCAGCCTCTCCATATCGTTGTCAAAATTCCGCGACACACGTTTCAAGGTGTCAAGTATGGCCTCTTTCGGCGACATCCCGTGCCGCATGTTCTCGACCACGGTGTGCGCGCCGCAAACCCTCAAATTCTCTTCTCCGCGCCCGGTGGAGCCAGCGCCCCCGATGTCCTGGTCCAGCCAGAGACCGCCGCCG
>JAPKZC010001082.1 GCA_026394025.1 Candidatus Solibacter sp. | reverse complement strand
CCGATCACCGTGTCCAGACCTTGTTCGGCGCGACCCAGCAGGCCTTGCACGGCGGCCTGCTCCAGCACTTGCAGGCACTCCTCGTCAGTGGCACCGGGCCGCACGAAGCGCAGGTTTTCGCGGATCGAACCGGAGAACAACTGCGCGTCCTGGGTGACGAAGCCGATGCGTTCGCGCAGCCGGTCGATGGCGATTTCGTCCTCGGGGACACCGTTGTAGTAGATGTGCCCCGCCTTCGGGCGATACAGGCCCACCAACAGCTTCACCAGCGTGGTCTTCCCCGCCCCGGATGGTCCCACGAAGGCGATGGTCTCGCCGCGATTGACCTCAAACGAAATTTCGCGCAGCGCCGGCGCGGACGCGGATTGGTGCTGGAAAGAAACGTGGTCGAAGCGCAACTGGTCGAGGAAATCCACCGTCACCGGGTGCAGCGGCCGCGGCTCCGGCGGCATGCTCAGAATGGTCTCGAAGTTTTGCAGCGACACTTCGGTCTCGCGGTAAACGTTGATCACGTTGCCCAGTTCCTGCAACGGTCCGAAGATGAAGAACGAGTAGATGAACAGCGAGAAGAACTGCCCCACGGTGATGCGCTGCGTGAAGATCAGGTAGAGCATGAGGAACAGGATCGAGGTACGCAGCAGGTTGACGCAGGTGCCCTGCACGAAACTCAGGCTGCGCAGGTAGCGCACCTTCTTCAATTCCAGTTTGAGAATCTTGGCGGTGGTGGCATTGAGGCGCGCGATCTCCTGCTGCGCCAGGCCCAGGCTCTTCACCAGTTCGCGCAGCGATTCGGTAGTGGCGCCGGCCAGCGCGGTGGTTTCGCGCACGATGTGCTTCTGCACTTCCTTGATCTTGCGGCTCAGCACCTTGCTCAACCCGCCGAGCAGCGGCACGGTCAGCAGGTAGGCCGGCACCACGCTCCAGTGCACGCGGGAGGCGTAAACGATGACGAATACCAGGCCGATCAGTGTGGTGAAGACCAGGTTGACCGCCATGGTGATCAACTTCTCCACGTCGGTCCGCACCTTCTGCAATTTGCCCAGGGTCTCGCCAGAGCGCTGGTCTTCGAACAGCGTGTAGGGCAGTTCCAGGGAGTGGCGTATGCCATCCGCATAAAGCCGCGCGCCCACCTGCTGGGTGATCAGGTTGACGCAGTAGTCCTGAAAGTTCTTGGCCACCCGCGAAACGAACGCCACGCCCACCGCCGCCGCCAGCAACCCGGTGACGCCGCGCAGGAATTCCGCGCTGGTGTACTGGCTGTATTTGGTGGCGTAGTTATCGATGATGTAGCGGAAGATCCACGGGTCCAGCAGCGAGAAGATCTGATTGATGGCTGCCAGAACCAGCGCGGTCGCCGCGAGCTTCCAATAGTTGCGAAGGTAACCGTACAGAATGCGCATGAGTTTCTATTGTCGCCCGAAGGCGGCGGCCGATGCGCCGGCCATCCGCATCCAACATACAGACCTGAATACCGGCTATATTTCGATCCGCCCGAGTGGAACAGTATCGTGACTACGGCCGCACCGCATACGGCGTCACCGTCGGCGGGGTGGCGTCGGCATCCACCAGCCAGACGCGGCGGGTATCGAAATAGCGCATCAGTTCGCGATTGGCGGTGCCATCCATCTCACGTGCCCAGACTACCGGGGCAGCGTCGAGGGAGGCGGCATTGTAGACCCACTCCTCGAAGTGATTGTGGCCGGGACGGTAGCGCACTATGGCCAGGTGGTGGCCGGGTTGGCTTTTCAACTGCGCCAGGATGCGCGCGCGCCCCACGTTGCCGGGCCGCGTGTGATACCAGGTCATCGGCCAGTCCGGCGGCAAGTAGAAGCTCAACGGCTGGGCGCACACGCGCAGCAGAGCCATCGCCAGGCAAACTGCGGGGACCGATCGGGCGATGGCGGCTCCCACCGGGCGGCCGTGCCGCCGCCAGACACGAACGTGGCGCAGGCCCTGCAGCACGAGCGCGTAGACTAGCCCGGTCATGGGGGCCGCGTAGTGCGCGTAAAACCAGGTATTGAGCGCCAGTCCAGCCGCGCAAATGCCGCCGATCACCACCAGCGGCCTGACGCGCCGGTCGGCGAACAGGCGCCAGCCGAAGATCAGCGGCAAGGTGAGTGCCGGTCCCAGGAAAAACATCCAGAAGGCGCCGGCCTTCCCGAAGGTGTTGCGGGCCAGCCCCACCAGAGACTTCGCCTCCAGGAACTTGGTGAGTTCCCACCCCGCATAGAAGTCGCGTAGTTGCTGGTGGCGGTATGCCGGCACGGGCAGCGGTTGCTCCCAAAGAAAGATGCGCGCCGTGGCGTATTGGTCGCGGGCTTCCTGATATGGCATGCAGAACGGGTTGCCGGTGACGCGCCAGTAGTAGTAGCAAGTGCCCGCGGCGGCAACGGCCAGCAGCAGTGCGGCCGGCAAGACCAGACGCAACGCCGCCGCTATCAGCGCCGGGCCGCGGAGTTTGAGCAGGTGCACCGCAAGATAGATGCACACCGGGAGACTGAGTAGAAGGCCTTCGTAGGGCCGGCTGTTGGCCAGAATCGCCATCCCGCCCGCCAGCAGCAGGGCATCGCGCACGCGTATTCTGTGCAGCAGGCGCGGCATCGCTCCCAGCACCAGCAAACCGCCTGTGGCTGCCGCCGCTCCACCCCAAAAGCTGTTGATCCAATAGCCGAACAACCCCAGGCGGAGCACGGCCAGCAGACCGCCGAGCAAAGCCCACGCGGGGGGCAGCCAGCCCTGCAACATCCAGCAGAGTAGGGCGCACATCACGGCGACGCTGACGTAGACGCCGGCCCAGGGATGGCCGGCCACCACCTGCCCCGCCGCCAGAACCAGGCCCTGCGCCGTGTGGTACATGGCGGCGTACGTGGGCTGCTGCAGGATGTGCATGCTCTCGAAGTGCACCCACATGGGATGAGTAGGGTTGGTGAGCCGGCCGGAAGCGAAGGTATCCGCCGCCAGAAGATAGCTGAACTCGTCGGTGATGACGGGTTGGCGGATGGGCAGCACCGGGAGGAGAATAGCGCGCGCCGCCAAGGCGGCCACACCGGTGAGAATAATGGCCAGGGTTCGCCGGCGCGCCAGGTTGCCAAACACCCGGGATAGCGCTTCCCAACGCGCGTAACTCTGGTGAGAGAATGCGAGTCTGGCCAGGACCACCAGCGCCAACAACTCCACGGCGTAGGGCGCGTACCAGATGGCAAGGGCGAGCAGGCGGCCTGAGTCGATTGGCATGGCGGGATGGCGTCTCCGCGCAGCGGCACGGCCCTGCGGCCGCGTTAACGCTTATTTCAACATCGAGAAATCGGCTGGGTCCAAATAGACGGATTCCGGCGATTTGGCGAGGATCTTGCCGTTTTTCTCGGATTCGGCGGCGACCTTCTGCCATTCCGGGTCGGCCCTGAACGCCGCCCAGTTCTTCTTGGCCGCTTCCAGGCTGGGGTGCACCACGATGTAGATCAGCGTGGTCTTGGATGTCGCCGGATCCTGCGGGATCCAATAGCCGACACTTTCAATGCCGTGGCGCTTGAAGATCTCGATGGTGTGATCGCGGAAGCGCGCCTTCAGGGCTTCCAGCTTACCTTCATTACAGGTGTAGGTGCGCAATTCGTAAACGCGGTTTTGCGCGAAGGCGAAACCGGCGACGAGGACGAAGAGACCAAGTAAACGAGTCATAAGTAGATTCTGACGCGGTTTGGACCGAAATAGCCAGCCCGTCTTCAACAAACCCCTTTCGAACCTCGCATGCAACGCACGACCGGCGTCACTTTCCGGCAGCGAACCAGATGGCCACCCACACGACGCCGAGAAAGGCAGCCGTGCCGCCGAAGATGGCCCACTGCAGGGAATCGGGCGCACGGCGCAGGGTGGTCATGAATACCGGGAGAGCTTTCGGCTCGGGAGCGGGCAGCGGTACCGGGACCGGATCCGGCGGGAGGACGGCGAGTGGCGAAGGCGCCGGAGCGGCCGGAGAAGGAGGCGGAGCGTGCGTGGAGGCGGCTTCGGCCACCATTTCGGCGGCGGCCCAGAGAGTGCTGTGAAGCGCGTCCGCCGGCGCGACAGCGGCGGGTGCGGGCGCGGCGGCAACCTCGACAACCGCCGGCGCGACTTCCGGGGACGCTGCGGGCGCGGGAATCGTCACGGTCTCTGGCACGTCGACGGCTGCCAACGCCGCGGGTGCAGCGGCTTCGAGAATCACCGGCGTAACTTCTGGGGGCGCTTCGGGCGCGAAAACCGTCTCGGTCTCCGGCACGGCAACGGCTTCCGCCAGAGCGGGCGCAGTTCCTTCGACAATCACCGGCGCGACTTCCGGGAACGCCTCGGGCGAGAGAACCGTCACCGCCTCCGGCACGTCGGCCGCGACCTCGACAATCACCGGCGCGACTTCCGGGAACGCCTCGGGCGCGAGAACCGTCACTGCCTCCGGCACG
>JAPKZC010000394.1:3881-8780 GCA_026394025.1 Candidatus Solibacter sp. | reverse complement strand
GGTCCATGACCTCGCTGACCACCAGCAGGCCATGCCTGTCGGCTGCGGCGCGGAGCATTTGAAGGCCCTCGACGCCGAGGCCTTGGAACTCATACGGCGAACTGCTGGGCTTGAAGGCACCGCCGCGGATCATGCGGGCGCCGGTGCGGGCGGCGAGTTCGGCACACTGCTCGATCTGGTCGCGGTTCTCCAGGCTGCACGGGCCGGCAATGACGACGACGGCATCGCCGCCGATGGCGAGCGGGCCCACCTGCACGATGGTGCCGCCGGGCCGAAAGCTACGGCTGGCGAGTTTGTAAGGCGAGACGATGCGGTGGGCTTCCTTGACGCCCTCCATGACCTGGAAGACGGCGAGATCGAAATCGTATTTGCCGCCGACTCCGCCGAGCACGGTGTGGATCAAGCCGGTGGAGCGGTGCACGTCGAAGCCGAGATCCACCAGGCGATCGATGACGTGCTCGGTCTGCTCTTCGGTGGCGCCTTGCTGCATGACTACTAACATTTGGGTTCCTCGGGAGGCTGTTGCATCATGCGCAGACGCTGGATGGAGCGACTGGCGTCGATGATGCGTTCGAAGATGCCGCGCACGGCCTGCGTGGTGAGCGGGCCCTGGTTGGCGCTGGTGATATTGGCAAACACCTGATCTTCGCGTTTGGGTTCGTAGACGGGGAGGTGGGCCTCGCGTTTGACGCGGCCGATGTTCTCCACGACGGCGGTGCGTTCGTTGAGCAGGGCGACGATGCGGCGGTCCACATCGTCGATCATCAGGCGGAATTCCTCGAGCTGGGCTTGCGCCTGTTCCTGGGCTTCTTCCGGGGTCATGCCGAATCTCCGAAGCCGCTTTTGAGTTCGCGGGTGAACGTTTCGAGCTGCGTCTCCAGCGTGCGACTGCCGGCGTTCCGCTCGATCAGGTGTACGAATGCGCTGCCCACCACGACGGCCTCCACCTGGCGGCCGAGTTCCGCCACGTGGGCGGGCGTGGAGATACCGAAGCCGACGGCGAGCGGAAGCCCGGTGACCGCGCGGACCGCCTGAACCAGCGGGGCGACGGATGCCGAGAGCGACTCCTGCACGCCGGTGACACCTGTGCGCGAAACCAGATAAACGAAGCCCGTGGAGTATTGCGCCACGAGCTTGATGCGGCGCGGAGTGCTGGTGGGCGCGGCGAGGAAAACGGTATCCAAGCCATGGCGATGCATGGTCTCGACGTAAGCTTGCGCCTCTTCCACACTGGCGTCGGTAAGCAGGCAGCCATCAATGCCGGCGGCCGCCGCGTCGGCGGCGAGGCGTTCCAGGCCATAGCGCAATACCGGGTTGAGGTAGGTGAAGAGCAGCAGGGGAACTTCGGAAGCGGCGCGAACCTGGCGCGCGATATCGAGTACGGTTGCCAGGGTGGTGCCCGCCTTGAGCGCGCGCTCGCCGGCGCGCTGGATGACGGGCCCATCGGCAACGGGATCGCTGAACGGCACGCCGAGCTCAATCAGGTCGGCGCCGCCGCGCACCATGGCTGCCACCAGCGCGGGGGTACGAAGGGGCGAGGGGTCGCCGGCGGTGAGATAGGCGATGAGACCCTTGCGGTTTTGGTGCTTGAGCGTTTCGAAGAGGCGGCCGATGCGCGTCGTCACTGGTCGAGCTCCTTGAAATTCTCGCGATAGATATCGATATCCTTGTCGCCGCGGCCGGAGAGATTCACGATGAAGATCTTGCCCTTGGCATGGGGCGCGCGTTTAATGGCTTCGGCGACGGCGTGCGCGCTTTCGAGCGCCGGCAGAATGCCCTCGATGCGCGAGAGGCGGCGGGCGGCGTCGAGCGCTTCGGCGTCGCTGGCGGCGACGTACTGCGCGCGATTGCGGTCGCGCAGCCAGGCGTGCTCGGGGCCGATCATAGCGTAATCGAGGCCGGCGGAGACGGAGTGGGTGAGGGCGATCTGCCCGTGCTCATCCTGTAGCAGGTAGCTGTAAGCGCCTTGCAGCACGCCCGGTGCGCCGCCGCGATAGCGCGCCGCGTGCTCGCCCAGCGCGTTGCCGCGCCCGCCGGCTTCAACGCCGACGAGTTCCAGCCGCCGCCGACGCAAGCGATCAAAGTGTCGGGCAGGCGCCCTTCGGCGTCGAGGATCTGGCGGCGGGCTTCTTCGCCGATGATCTTATGAAAATCGCGCACCATCATGGGGTACGGGTGCGAGCCCAGCGCGCTGCCCAGCAGGTAATAAGTCTCGCCGACGTTGGTAACCCAATCGCGCATGGCCTCGCTGATGGCGTCCTTGAGAGTGGCGCTGCCGTTAGAAACGCCCTGCACCCTGGCGCCGAGCATGCGCATGCGGAACACGTTGAGGCGCTGGCGCCGCATGTCCTCTTCGCCCATGTAGACCACACATTCGAAGCCGAGCAGGGCGCACACCGTGGCGGTGGCCACGCCGTGTTGTCCGGCGCCGGTTTCGGCGATGATGCGCCGTTTGCCCATGCGGCGGGCGAGCAGCGCCTGTCCCAGGCAGTTGTTGATCTTGTGCGCGCCGGTATGCAGCAGGTCTTCGCGCTTGAGCCAGATGCGCGCGCCGCCCAGAGTCTCCGTCAGGTGTTTGGCGAAGTAGAGGGGCGTTGGGCGGCCGGCGAAGTTGCGCAGCAGACCGGCAAGCTCGGTTTGGAACGCGGGGTCGCCGCGCGCCGCCAGATAGGCGGCTTCGAGTTCTTCGATGGGCGCCATGAGGACTTCAGGAACGTAGCGCCCGCCGTAGGGTCCGAAGTGTCCGCCGGCATCGGGTTGCGAAGTCATACGGCGGGCGCCGCCTTGGCCGCGCGCAGAAAATCGATCATCTTCATGTGGTCCTTTTTCCCGGGAGAGGACTCGATGCGCGAGCAGGAATCAACGCCCCAGGGTTGGGCGAGCGAGATGGCGCGCGCCACGTTGGAGGCATCGAGGCCGCCGGCCACGATGATGCGATGGCGGGCGTGGCGGGCCAGGGTCCAATCGAAGGAGAGCCCGGCGCCGCCGTAGAGTCCGGCGGCGGGGCCGTCGAGCAGCAGGGCTTCGGCGGGGCAGTTGTCGAATTGCGAAAAATCGAAATCCGCAGAGACGCGCGCTGCCTTCCAGACGGCAATGCCAGATGGATATTCGTCGGGCGTTTCGTCGCCGTGCAATTGCGCCACGTCGAGCGCCGCGATGCGCGCGGTCTCAGCGATGTGCGCCACCGGTTCGTTGACGAACACGCCCACGCGGCGGGCGCCGGGGGTAGCTATGCAGGCCGCCAGTTCGGGCGCGATGTAGCGCGGGCTCATGGGGTAGAAATTGAAGCCGATGGCGGTGGCACCGGCGGCAATGGCGGCGTCGGCGTCGGGCTGGTTGGTGATGCCGCAGATTTTGAGGATCATGCGGCCACCAGCTTTCGCATGGCGGCGGTGGGGTCGCCAGATTTCATCAGGTGTTCGCCCACCAGGAAGGCGTGGTACCCGGCCGCGCGCAGGCGTACGATATCCGCCGCCTGGTGGATGCCGCTTTCGCTGACCAGGAGCGCGCCGGCCGGCATGTGCGCGGCGAGAGCGAGTGAGGTGTCCAGCGTGACCTGGAAGGTGGAGAGATTGCGGTTGTTGACGCCGATCAGATCTGCGCCGGCATCGATGGCATCATCCAGTTCACGCCGGTTGTGGACTTCGACGAGAGCGCTCATGCGAAAGCGCGCCGCAGTCTCGCGGAAATCGCGAAGCTGGCGCGCGGAGAGGATGGCTGCGATCAGCAGGATGGCATCGGCGCCGTGTGCGGCGGCCTCCAGAATCTGCGAAGGGTCGATGGAAAAATCCTTGCGCAGGACGGGTAGGGATACGGCGGCGCGGGCGGCTTCAAGATCGCCCAGGCTACCCTGAAAAAACGTCTCGTCGGTGAGCACGCTGAGCGCGGCGGCTCCGCCCGATTCGTAGGCGCGCGCGATGGCGGGCGGGTCGAAATTGTGCGAGAGGACGCCCTTGCTGGGCGACGCCTTCTTGATCTCCGCGATGATGGCGGGGGCGCACGCCGCGAGGGCAGCACGGAAATCGCGGCGCGCGCTAAGGCGCAGTTCGGCCTCGCGCTCCCATGTGGCAACGGGCTGGACCGTACGCGCGAGATCTTCGCGCTTTTTGGCGACAATACGGGCCAGGATGTCTGGAACAGTATCGATCAAGGGTGTTGATTCAATGTTATCAGACAGCCTGCGCGAGAGTGGGATGCGGCGTTCCGCAGGCTAACGGAGCCAGCGATCCAAATTCTGGCGCACGAACTCATCATCCATAAGTTCGGGATAGGTGGCGCAGACGCGGTCGATCTCCTCCAACTGTCCACCGGAGAGGTCTTCCGCGGGGTCGAGGCACCAACGCCCCGCCAGCAAGCCTTGCCGGCGCAGAATCTCGTGCAGGCCGGCGATGCAGCCGGCGAACCGGTTGCGGACGTCGAACAGCGCACCATTGGCGTCGGTCAACGCCGCCGAGCCGGCCAGAATCTCCGCCGTGCCCTGACCGCCCGCGTCGCGGCATGCGTGGACGGTCTCCAGCAACTGCACGGCGCGACGCGTCCACACCGCCCACTGGCCCAACAATCCGCCGCGGAAATTCAGTCGCTGGTCCGCCACGCGAAATTCCGTCACCAGGTCGGCGATGATGTTGTCGTCATTCCCGGTGTAAAGGGCGATCTCCCCGGCGCGCCCGCTATCGGCCACGGCGCGTACCACGTCCAGCGTCTGATAGCGGTTGAACGGCGCCACCTTGATGGCCACCACGGCGGGAATTTGGCAGAACTCGCGCCAGAATTCGTAGGCCAGAAGCCGCCCGCCCACCGACGGCTGGAGATAGAACCCGCAGACCGGGATCTCTCGCGCCACCGTGCGGCAGTGCGCCAGGAGTTCGCTATCCGTAGCCGAGGGCAGCGCACCCAGGC
>JAPKZC010000394.1:0-3847 GCA_026394025.1 Candidatus Solibacter sp. | reverse complement strand
TCGCCGCCTCGCGAACCGCCTGCGCGGTGACGCCGCAGACGCCGGCCACCTTGACGATGGGTTTTCCCGAAGCGCGCTCGAACTCCGCGACAGTGGCGGCCGCCAGGCGCAGGACGGGCGCATACAGCCCGACGCGCGGATCGCGAATCGCAAACTGGGTGGTGTGCACTCCCACGGCGACACCGCCCGCGCCGGCATCGCAATAGTAGCGGGTGAGCGCCACCTGACGCCGCTCGTCCAGTTGACGGTTGGCTGTGAGCGCGAGCGGATGCGCGGGGATCACCACGCCGCGCTGAAGCGTCTCGAGAACCGCCGCGTCCATCGGACTAAAACTTGCCATCGGCCACCTCGAAGTGTGTGGGCTTGTTCAAGCTCGCACCGCCGGCGTGCACCCATTCGGCCACCATTTCCATCAGGCGGGCCGTGGTCACGGCGGGCGGCCCCATGAGCGCCGCCGCCGCCGATGCATCGCTCAAGAGCGCGACGGGACCGGGAGCGCCGTGAAACCGGCAGGGCCGCGAAAAGCGCGCGGCGAAGAACTCGGCCGCTTCCCGCACGGAGACCGTTTCCAGTCCGGTGACATTCAATATGCGGGGCGGTGTGGCGCAGTGCGCCAGGGCACGCAGAGCGTATGAGTTGGCATCGCGCTGCCAGATCACATTGAACGCGGGAACAGCCAGATCCACCGGCTCGCCAGCGTACACCCTGCGGGCGATATCCACCAGCACGCCATAGCGCAGGTCCACCGCGTAGTTGAGGCGGAAGAGCAGGCAACCGAGGCCGTGGGAATTGGCGAAGTACTCGAAGACGCGCTCGCGGCCAAGGCAACTCTGCGCGTATTCGCCCACCGGCGCGGGCGGGTCGGTTTCGCGCGATCCACCGGCCGCCACGGGGCGCAACGCGTACACGTTGCCGGTGGAGAACACCACGATGCGGCCCTGGCGAAAGCGCTCCGCCACGTTCGCCGGCACCACTGTATTCATCGCCCAGGTGAGTTCGGGATTTTCCGACGAGCCGAACTTCCGCCCGGCGAGATAGAGCACATTCGGACACTCGGGCAACCGGGCGACCTGCGCGCGGTCCAGCAGATCGCAGGAGATCGCGTCGATTCCGGGTTCGGAGATGAGGCGACGCGAGACCGCGAGGATGCGCCGCCCCGGCCCCGCCGCATCGGCGGCCCGCCGGCACAGGCGCGCCAGCGAGGGCCCCATTTTTCCCGCCGCGCCCAGAATCAGAATGTCGCCTTCCAGGCGCCGCAGGAACTCGACATCCGCCTCGCTGGGACGCGAAAGTTCGTCTTCCAGTTCTGCAATCGACGTCATATGAGGCTCAGATTAACAGACGGCAAACCGGAGGGCATGAAGGCCATCAACCGCGCGGTCTGATTTTGGGCGTTAGCGCCGGTCCCGGCCCTAACTTCGCGAGTAAGTCCGCCGCTTCGGGGAACTCCGGCCGCAGCTTCAGCGCATTCTGCAGTGCCTCCCGTGCGGCGGGGACTCTTCCCGCATCCTGGTGCGTCAAGGCGAGCAGAAAGTGAGCGTTCGCATCCGTCGGATTGCGCTGGACCGCGAATTGGAAAACCTGCAACGCGCCCGGAAAGCGCGGATAGAGACTCTTGGCCGGTAAGGCGCCCGCGGCACGCAGATCTTCCCCCGCGTAGTAAGTGTAATCGAGGCGATCGCGGCAGTAACTCCGGTAATAGAGCATCACTGCACCAGTTAACGCCGGGACTGGGCGGGGATACTTGTGGGTAAGCAACGCCAGGGCGTCCCGGAGGAGATTCCACTGGATGTATAGGTCCGCCATCTCCAGTACGCGCTCCGGGTTCGCCGCCAGCAGGTCCCACAGAGCCGGGTCCGTTGTTCCCTGGCGCACCCGTTCGTAACGCGCCATCAAGTCGCCGGCAGCGGGCGCTCCCATCCGCGCCAGCACCGCGGCCGCACCTGCATCGTCGAATGCCGCGCGCAGCAGCGCGGCCTCCATTGGCAGGGCATGCGGCATGTTGGCGCGCGTCCGCACGGCTTTGGCGGCCGCCGCGTAATCGCCTGCACGCGCTCTCTCCATACCTGCGTCGGCGGGCCCTGACGGGGCATTCGAGACCGCGATCCCGAAGGCGCCCAAATCGACCGAACCCGCGGAGGAACCCCACTCTGCGTCGGCGATGGCGATGCCGGCATCCAGCAGTGGACTGCCCGCGCTCAGGTGGAAATCTAAGTTCGCCTCATCCACAAACCAGGGGACCACCGAGACCGCTTTGTTTCGGGAAAAAGTAGGACCATAACCTTGATCGGCCGCCGCGACCGACTTCGCGTACTCGTAAGCCCCACCGCCCAACTGGTTCCAGATAATAGAGGCGCGCTCGGGCTGGGCCTTGCCGGCGGCATCCACCGAGAGGATATCGTTGTTGGCGTTCCGGTTGCCCGTATTGCCGAGATAGATCTGGAAAGCGAGATCCCTCACTTTGTAGCAGATGTTGTTGGCGTAGACTACGTTGTTGTATGCCCTGATGCCGCGGCTGGAAGATTGGAAATAGCAGCCGCCCGAATTGTAAAAGACGTTGTTGTAAATCAGATTGTAAGATGCTGTACCGCCGCTGAAGGAACTTACTTCCAGCGCCCAGGTCTTGCTGTTGACGACTACGTTGCGTCTCACCGTGTTATTTGCTCCGGAGACCTGAAGCCCCGGCTTAAACACCGGCGCGAGTTGGCCGGCGCCTTTGATGAAGTTTCCTTCTACCAGGTTATGGTCCGACGGACCATTGCCGTACACGGCGATCCACCCCTGTCCCCACCCGCCGTCCATCACATTGTTCAACCAGCGGTTGTTCCGGCAACCCGACTTACAGAGGCTCTCATCGTGGCCGCCGCGGGTCAGATGGTGGCTCCAGATTACATTCTCCGTCGCACCCAGCAGCGCCAGCACGAACCCGCCGCCCCCATCCGGGTTCTGAGTGGCATCCGGACTCCCATAATCATGCAGGTAAGAACGGTACACCAGGTTATTCCTGCCCAGGATCGCCACCCCGAACTTGAGGGACGGTATCACCGGAGGACGAAATTCCACGTTGAGCAACGCGTTATGGCTGCCGCCGATCTCGGCATCGTATTCGCCGGCCGGTGTTCCCCCCGAAGCCACCCGCAGTCCGTCGATCACCAGGTAGTCGCCGGCCAGAACCACGGCGTGGCCCGAGTTTGCGGGCTGCGATGTAATGGTCGCGGAGTCCCCGGGATTGACCAGCACCACCGCCTTGGCCGCTGCCGTGCATTTCTGCGTCATGCGAATCTCATCGGCAGCGTAGTTTCCATTCATCACCATCAGCACCTGCCCACAGCCGATGGCGCCGGCTGCATGCGCCAGAGTCCGCCAGGCGTGGCCGCTGTCGGCGCCCTTGCCATCGTTGGCGTCCTTCCCTTGCGTCGAAACGTAACGCACCGTATAATCCGAGGTCGTATCACTCGCTGTATTCGAGTAAGAGCTGAATACCGGGGAGCTAACTCCCGAGTAACTGCGGACGCGAAAGCCGTAAGTGGTGTTGGGCTTCAGCCCCCAGGCAATGAACTGGGCCGCGGTTCCATCGGCCGGGTCGGCGTATTGTGTCTCGGTCACCCAGTAGGGTATCCCGCGATTGGCAGGGTTGTGGACGTGTACGCCGGTTGGGTCGCTGATGTTACAGGACGCTCCGCGCACCACGATGCTGCTGTCGCAAGTATAACCACCGGCCCGCGGAATGGGCTCAAGCTCGGTCCAGGCGGTGAAACGAGTGTCGCCGGCGGACCGTATCTCCACCAGGTAGCCGTACCCTGGGTCCGCCACCGCCGGCCATGTCAGGTTGATCTGATCGGGGCCC
>JAPKZC010000072.1 GCA_026394025.1 Candidatus Solibacter sp. | reverse complement strand
TCTCCCGCGAGGCGCCGCGCGCGACATCGGCTGGCGCCTGGTGCGCTTCCACGCCGGCAATGGCGCCATTTCCATCTTCGGCAACCTGGCCCTGATGCGCCTTTTCGTCGGCGCCTTGCACATCCATCACTACGTAGCCAGCGCCCTCGCCATCGCGCTGTGCGCCCTGCTGAACTTCGCGGCCAGCGAATGGTTCGTCTTTCGAAAATAGCCGCGAAAATAGCCGCGAAAATAATCGCATTGCCCAGCGGCCCTTTTGGGGTATTATGACTCTGGAGCGTTCCTGCGAAGCAGGTGCCGGCCTTTCTATTTTGATCCAACATCTCAAAATAGGGAGTCCGACTCGATTCGGCGCTGGTGAGCAAGCTCCTGGCGGTTCGCCGCAAGGGAGAAGCCTGAAGGCGCTCGGGGGGCACCCACCTCGTTTATCAACGTGGGTCAATGCCGGGGGTCGGTACGGCCGAGTGGTGCGCTCCTTACTATCTTTCCGCACTAAGAGCGGTAAATCCGTTGCTAACTATAGTTATTAGTTCCAGGTAACTGGCTGCCATTCAGTACCATAGCTACTGATTTTTTGCTTGATCCTCGCACCGCAATCGGGTGTAATGGCCTTGGAGGTGAACGTGCACCAACTGCTGCGGAGTGTGTGGAGTGACGAAGACGGACAGGATTTGATCGAGTACACCCTCTTGATCTCTTTCGTCGTATTCATCACGGCCGGGGTTATGTCCATCGGCGGCAATTCAATCAAGGGAATCGTAAACACCAGCAACTCGCAGATCGCGGAAGGCAACCGGATCGCCGCCGGCAGTTAGCCGGTTCGGTCCCATCGCGGTCAAAGAACGTCGGCGAATCCGCGCTTCATGTAGCGGAAGAACAGGCCGCCCACCACGAAGACCGCGATTCCACACGCCGCCGAAATCGCCAGATCCGTGAAATCGGGTAGGGTGGAATGCAGCAGAATGGCCCGGTAGCTGCGCACCGCGTAATAGAGCGGGTTGAAGCGCAGCAGGAACCTCGCCTGCTCCGGAAACTTCCCTTCCTCGATGAAGATCGGCGTGGCCCAAAACCAGAACGTGAGAATCACGTTTAGAAAATGTGCGGTATCCCGCAGGAACACGTGAAGGCTGGCAACAATCCAACCCGCCCCCACCGCGAAAAGTCCCACCGTCAGCATATAAAGCGGTAACAGCAGCAGAAAAATGCTGATCTGGTTGATCCATAGCCCGGTAGCGGTCACCATCAGCGCCACCGCTAAAAGATGACTGATCAGCGTCGATAAGAAGACTGATACCGGCACGATCTCGGCCGGGAACACGGTTTTGGTGATCAAATTGGCTTGGTCTAACAGACAAGGGGCGCAGCGCTGCACGGTCTCGCTGAACAGGAGCCACGGAAGCATCCCGGCGAAGATGTACAGCGAATACTTCTCCTCGCCCGCCGGCGCCGCCATGCCCAGGCAGATCTGGAAAACGAAGACCCAACTGAGCAGCAATACCAGCGGATGGATGAGGCCCCAGATCCATCCGACGGCGGAACCAACGAAGCGTTGTTCGAAATCCCGGCGCACCAGTTGGAACAGCAGGCTGCGCCGTTCCACCAGATTCCGCAAAAAAAGAGTTCCAGGCAGTCTTCCGGGCAATGTCAAATGGCACAATACCATATTTATCAATAACTTGCAACGAGTCGATAGGGGTTGACATCCAGCGGTTGATCCTGTTACAGTTTGGAATTCGCCAAGATGAAGTTTTTGTAAGGAATAGCCCCACCGGGCCCCCGGGGAAAGCACCTGCCCCGAATCCAAAAGGGAGTCCGGCCGGAGAGACTATGAAACAGGAATACTTTGTAGTCGTGTTGGCCCACTCGTTACGTGGCAGGTTGCGGCGCGTTCAGATTCCTCATACCGCGGTTTATGCAGTTCTCGCTCTAGCTATCCTGGGTGGTTTTTCCGCATTCGGTTTCGTCGCCAGCTACGCCCGAATGGCCTGGAAAGTGGCCAACTATAACGCCCTCAAACAGGAAGCCGACAGCATGAGGGCGCGTTACCAGAATCTGCAAAAGGTGGTCAAGGAGACCAACCTGCAGATGGCCAGCCTGCAACTCTACGCCAAGGAAGTCTCCGTAGCGTTCGGCATCAAGCAGAAACTCGAGGGACCGTCGGACATCTCCTCCGAAGGCAAGATGCTCCCCCCCAGCTTCGCCGAAAGCCTTCAGGAATACAATTACCTGATCACCGCCGATAGACTGGCCATCGCCAACCACCGCTCGCGCCGCTCCGACAGGCCGGTGTCTCCGCCGAGCGGGTGGCCGGTCGAAGGGCGCCTGATGGATGGCTTCGCCGGGCGCACCGACCCCTTCTCGGGAGAAGGAACTTTCCACAAAGGCGTCGATATCACGGCGCCCACCGGGACCAAGGTGCAGGCCACGGCCGATGGTGTGGTGGTACAGGCTGAAATGGTGGCTGGCGGCTATGGGCGCCTGATCATTGTCGATCACGGCGGCGGTTTCCAAACCTATTACGCGCATCTCTACAAGATTCAGGTTCGCGCCGGGCAGGACGTGCGCCGCGGCGAGGTCATCGGTCTGGTAGGCAGCAGCGGGCGCGTTACCGCTCCCCACCTGCACTACGAAGTTCGCTCCGGCGGTATTCCCAGGAATCCCCACCGGTATATGTCCAGCGTATTCCGCCAGGTGCCGAAAGACCTCACCTTCGAGGCCCTGCAGTAAATTCGTCGCGCCTTCCCCCTCCGGCCTGATAAGATGTCACGGAGGGGGGCTCATGAAATCTCTATTCCTGCGCCTGTGTGCCGTCGCTGTCGGCACAGTTCTGTTGACTTCCGCCTACTACCGCACCAGTTCCGCTTCCGTGATGACCGAAGCGGCCAACCGCTTCCTGGCTTCACTGACCGCGGAGCAGCGCGCCAAGGCCACTTTCCAATTTGAAGACGCCGAGCGCGTCAACTGGTTTTTTGTCCCGATTGAGCGCAAGGGCCTGCCTCTGCGTGAAATGGGCGCCTTCCAGCGCCATCTGGCGAGCGCCCTGCTGAGCGCCGGACTCAGCCAGGCCGGATACATGAAGGCCGTGACCATCATGAGCCTGGAGGACGTCCTGCGAATCCTGGAAAAGGATTCCGGCGAGCGTCGCAATCCCGAGAAATACTATTTCTCTATCTTCGGCACCCCCAGCGATACCGGCCCGTGGGGCTATCGCGTGGAGGGCCACCACTTGAGCCAGAACTACCCCGTGGTCAACGGCAAGGTGGTGGATGCCCCCAGTTTCTTCGGCTCCAATCCGGCCGAGGTGCGGGAGGGGCCGCGCGCCGGCCTGCGCGTGCTGGCCGCCGAGGACGACCTGGGCCGCGACCTGATTACCGCGCTCTCCGCCGAACAGCAGAAAACCGCCATCGTGGACGCCAAGGCCCCCGGCGACATACTGACTTCCAATAAGCGCCAGGCGGCGCTCCAAGGGCAGGCCTCCGGGATTTCGGCCGCCCAGATGACGCCCGTCCAATTGGCCATGCTGACGGCGCTGCTGGATGAGTACGCCGGCAATATGCCGGAACAGATCGCGCAGGCGCGTCAGGAGCAGATCAAAAAGGCCGGCAAGAACATCTTCTTCGCCTGGGCCGGCAGCCTGAAGCGCGGTGAGGGACACTACTACCGCATACAGGCGCCCGCGTTCCTCATTGAGTACGACAACACGCAGAACAACAACAACCACATCCACGCGGTGTGGCGCGATTTCACCGGCGATTTCGGCGCCGACCTGCTCAAAGATCACTACCAGGCCAGCCACCAGTAGGCGCTTTCGCGGTACGCTGATCTGGTGAAGATGCGGACACTCGTTGTTTTTGCGGCGCTCACCGCCTGCGCCTGCGGACCGGCCTCCCAAGCCGGTTCCATCCCCGAGTACACCTACCAGATTGTGCACACTTAC
>JAPKZC010000319.1 GCA_026394025.1 Candidatus Solibacter sp. | reverse complement strand
GGCAGGCTAGCCTGCCGTCAAACCGCAACCGGGAATTAACCGTATCGTAACGCGACTCTGCTAGTCTGCGATCAGGAGGTGTGCGAAATGATCACCCTCGATACCGCAGCCAATCAGCCATGGAAATGGCAGCAGCCGGAGGCCTTCCAGCGATTCCATCGGATGACAGTCGACGAACGCGAAGGCGCCACGCTTCGCTTTGAGAAGAATTGGGGTGGCACGCTGGCCAGCGCCGTTTGCGCCCAAGGGAGTTGGACCTTCAAGCGCAGCGGATTCCTCTCGCCCCGGATCACCGTCCGCGCACCCGGCAGTGATACCGACCTCGCCACATTCAGCCCCAAATGGACGGGTGGCGGCGAGTTGTGGTTCAGTTCCGGCCGGCGCTACGTGCTCAAGTCCCTGAGCTTCTGGGGCGGCGATTGGGCCTTCGAAGACGAACGCGGCCTCCCGGTCCTGACGCTCCACGGACCGCACGGGTTCCTTAAGAACTCGGGCGAGATCAGGGTCAACACAGCCGCCGCCGATCCCGCCACCCTCCCCATACTGGCCATCCTGATCTGGTACGTCCGCCTGCTGATGAACGAGGACGCCGCCACCTCCACCGCCTGCAATGTCGCCGTCGGTTAGTCCCTCGATTACGCGCTCTGCGACGCCGCGATGGCCTGCTCCAGGTCCCAGATCAGATCTTCCACGTCCTCGATACCGACCGAGATGCGCACCAGATCCTTGCTCACTCCCGCATCCATCTGCTGCTCGTCGGTCAGTTGCTGGTGCGTGGTCGATGCCGGGTGAATGATCAGACTCTTGGCGTCGCCCAGGTTCGCCAGGTGCGAGAAGATCTTCACATTGTCGATCAGCTTGCGACCCGCCGGGGTGCCGCCTTTGATGCCGAAGGTCACCACCGACCCCTGGCCCTTCGGTAGATACCTCTGCGCGATAGCATGGTACGGGCTCGATTTCAGGCCCGGGTACTTCACCCACGAGATCGCCGGCTGCCGCTCCAGCCACTCGGCCACCACCAACGCGTTGCGGCTGTGCGCCTCCATGCGGAACTTCAGCGTCTCGATCCCCTGGATCATCAGGAACGAGTTGAACGGGCTGATGCACGGTCCGAAATCTCGCAGGCCCTCCACCCGCGCCTTGATGATGTACGCCAGCGGCCCGAACACTTCGGCGAACTTCATGCCGTGATATCCCGGGCTCGGCGCCGTGATCGCCGGGTACTTGTCGCTCCAGGCGAACTTGCCGCTATCCACGATGATGCCGCCGATGGACGTGCCGTGTCCGCCCAGAAACTTGGTCGCCGATTGCACCACGATATCCGCGCCGTGCTCGATCGGCCGGCACAGGTATGGTGATGCCATGGTGTTGTCGATCACCAGCGGCACCCCCGCCTCGTGCGCGATCCTGGCCACCGCCGCAATATCGAGGACGTTCATCCTTGGATTGGCGATGGTCTCGCCGTACACCGCTCGCGTCTTCGACGTGATCGCCTTGCGGAAATTCTCCGGGTCGTCGGGCTCCACGAATTTGACGTCAATCCCCAACCGCCGGAAGCTCACATCGAACTGCGTGTAGGTTCCGCCGTAGAGCGTACTGGCCGCCACAAGTTCGTCGCCCGGCCCCAGAAGGCTGGTGATCGCCAGGAATTGCGCCGCCTGCCCACTGGCTGTCGCCAGGCCCGCCATGCCACCCTCCAGGGCCGCCACGCGCTGCTCGAAGACATCCGTGGTCGGGTTCATGATGCGGCTGTAGATGTTGCCGAACTGCTGCAAGCCGAACAGCGCCGCCGCATGGTCCGAGTTTTCGAAAGTGAAGGATGTGCTCTGGTAGATCGGCACGGCGCGCGCGCGGCTCGCGGAATCCGGCGTGTGCCCGGCATGCAGAGATCTGGTAGCGAACCCGAGTTCACGGGCGGGAGTGTTGTTATCAGCCATTCGTACAGGATACACCGGCAGGCGGTATGCCTACTGTCCCGACGGCACCCGCGGGCCTACGGTGCTCATGTCGATCTGCTGGAACCCCATCTTTAGCGCCGGCGAATCCGGCCGTAGGCGAAAATCGAAATTGCCCGCGTTAACGAACAGCGGGTCGGCGATCACCGAGTCCTTGTCCTGGCCGCCCGCCTGCCACTCTTCAAAAGACTTCCCCGCAAAGCGGATGCCCGTCCCGCGCGTATCGAAATAGAGGTTGCCCTTCATCGTGAACTTATTGCCCGTCCAGTTCGAGCCCAACAGCCGTCCCTGGTCGAAGTACACGATATTGCGCTCGAAGATAAACGAGACGTGCGGCTCCACCCGCGTGCGCATCAATTCGTTCTCCCGGTTGAAGGCCCACACGTTGTTCCGCACCACGTTCTCCCGCCCGTAGTGCTGGTGGAATCCCGAACTTTTGCAGTGGTACACAATATTGTTTTCAATCAGCATCTCGCTAGATCCCTCATCCGGATAGATGCCCCACCCGCCATAGGTAAAACTCGCGATATCGTGGATCAGGTTGTTGCGAATCCGCGTCCCCGGTTGCTCGCCCAGCGTGTAGATGCCGCCCATGTCGCTCAGCATCTCCTTGCCGACATCGTGCAGGTGATTGTACTCGATGATGTTCCCCTTGGACTGGTTGGCCGCATAGCCCCACGTCCAGCCTACCGAAATCGCCGTGTAATACAGGTCGTGAATGTGGTTGTGCACAATCTGGTTGCGCCCGCTCTGCATCGCCCAAACACCGACCGCCGGCGCGTACACGAGGCCGAGATCGTGGATGTGACTATCGGCGATCACGTTCTCGTAGTTCTGCAAATTGTCGCTGGGCGATTGCCGTGCTTCGCCGAGCTTGACCCCGCCACCGCCGAGATCGAACAGTTCGCACGCCTGCACCTGATTGCGTTTGCTCCCGCGCCCGAAAGAGATCGCGTAGCCGCCGGAGTGCGCCACCGTGCACCGTTCCAGTTTGCACTCCACCGCGCCCGTGCCTTCAATCGCTGCAGGCGCCGACACGGCGGCCTGCGTGTCGGCGTAACCCTTCGGGTCCATGCTCCAATCGGCGTGCGCGAACTGCAGTCCGCGGAAGGTCACGTTGCGCACGAACTCGCCGGATTCGGGCTTGCCTTCCAGCCGTACCAGTTGGACCAGCGCCGGTGCGATCACCTGTTCGCTCTCCATGTTTTCGCCCGCCACGGGCCAGTAGGTCACGGTGTGCGCTTTTCGATCGAGGTACCACTCGCCCGCCATATCGAGCGCATCCGGTGCATTCTCGATGAAGTAGCGCGCGTCCGGCTCCTTGTTCGAAGGGCGGGGATCCAGCGTCAGCGTGGCCACGCGCGCCGCCTCGTCCACCTTCACGATCGGCATCCGTATGTCGGCCCAGGCGAACATGGCGATCACTTCGACCTCGCCGCCTGCCCACTCCTTCCTGATGTCGCCGCCGCGATAGCGAAGTTGCAGCGGCTTGTCCTGCGGGCTCGGGCCATCAATCCGGTAGAAGCCGAAGTTCGGCGTGCGCGCGCGCTGCGCACGCCGGCCGCTGATAAAAAATTGCCGGAACTCGGGACCTGTGGCATCGGCCGTCCAGCGCGCCCCCTGTCCCTTCTTCCAGCCCGAAATCACACGGCCTCCGCTGATCAGCGGACGCGCGCCCGGCGCCGCCTCCCACGTGGTGTTGGAATCCTCCGGCGTGAGCACCAGGGTCTCCGTCAGGAAGTATTCGCCATGGTTGATGCGGATCGTCAGAGTTCCGGTTCTTCCGGCACGGCGTTGCGCGCGTGCGGCATCACGAGCTTCGGCGAGTGACTTGACGGGACCGTCCGGCGAAACGATAATTGTCTGCGCGGTCAGCGTGGTGGCAAGGAGTAGAAGGCACGCTCTCATGCCGATAGGTTTAACATAGAAACCGCCAGGATATGCCGGTTCGGTCTAAGTGTTAGAATCGATCTATCCGACACCTGTCCACCCGATACGGCTGCACTCGCCATATGAAATCGGTGCCACTTGCCGGGGAGAGGAACTGGTAGACCTTTGAAAATTCTGCTGTACAACCCCGATAACGGTGTGACCCAAAACTTCATGCCGCACCTTTGGATGTTTCTGCTGCAATCGCTGACTCCTCCCGGCAATGAAGTTCTGCTGATCGATGGCAACACCCACCCCATGACCGATCCCGAGCTGGTGCGTTACGCCCTGGATCAGAAAATCGGCCTCGTGGGGATTGGCGCCATGACCCGCATGATCGCCAAAGCCTACCGCGTGGCCGACGCTTTACGCGCCGCCGGCGTGCCCGTGGTGATGGGCGGACCACACGTCACCGAGTGCCCCGACGAAGCCCTCGGCCGCGACGGCGGACCGCGCCACGCCGATGCCATCGCGCTCGGCGAGGCCGATGAAACGTGGCCGCGCATCGTTGCCGACGCCGCCCACGGACAACTCAAGGAAGTCTATACTCCCGTGGATGACTTCGGGCAGGACAAAAAACCGACGCTCCAGGACTATCCGTTGATTCCGTGGGACAGGCTCGATATCGCACAGTTCAACCGCATCCCCGGCTTTCTCCGCCGCGTCATGCAGCACTACGGACAAGCCTGGGAGACTTTTCACATCATCCCCATTGAGAGCGGACGCGGCTGTCCCTACGGTTGCGAATTCTGCACGGTCACCGGATTCTTCGGCGATTCCATCCGCTTCCGCACCAACCAGAGCATCGTCGATGAACTGCTCCTGCTCAAGGAGCGCGCCCGCGCTTCGAAAGGCAAGATCGCCGTCTTCTTCGTGGACGATAACTTCGCCATCAACGTCAAACGCACTAAATCGCTGCTCCGCGACATCATCGCCGCCGGCGCGCAGACGTCCTGGGTGGGACAGATCAGCGCCAACCTTCTGCGCGACGAGGAACTGGTGGACCTGATCGCCGAATCCGGCGGTAAGTGGATCTTTATCGGCATGGAGTCGCTCGACCCCGCCAACCTCGCCAGCGTGAACAAGAGCTTCAACAAACCGTCTGAATACACGGCCGTGCTCCAAAGGTTGGCCAGGCGCAACGTCTATTGCATCACGTCGTTCATTTTCGGCCTGGACAACGACACCACAGGAGTCGGCGAACGCACCCTGGCCGCGATGCGCGAATGGCCACCGGTCCTCCCCGTCTTCGGACAGATCACCCCCTTCCCCGCCACCCCGCTTTACGACCGCCTGGCCAGGGAAGGCCGCCTCACGCGCCCCAAGCACTGGCTCGAATTCGCCCCCTTTCGTTGCCGAAGTGCAGGACGAAGTCAACTACGCGTGGACCAACTCCTACAGTCCGGCGGCGAACCAAAGAGCCCTCGATTCCATCGCCGATGAACCGGTCCCCTACAAGATCAGCCATTTCGTGGCGCGCATTTTCTTCCGCGGTATTTACTTCCCGCCGAAGGGCGTCTGGCAGTGGTTGAAGCTGATCGCCCAGAATCGGGCTTCCGTTTACCGCCTGCTGCGGGAATCCTTCTCCAAGTGGCACGGCGCCGACGGCGCCGCCCGCCACAGCGATTTCCATGCCGGACCGCGCTACAGACCCGTCAACGCGTCGTCCGCCGCCAAAGCAGGCCAAGAAGTGGCATAAGTTCTTTGGTGGGGCGGGCAATCCTGGCTGCCGCCGGCAATCCTGCCCCACACCGGCCCACCGGCCGCAAGAGACGAGCATGGTACGGATTTCGATGCTACCATGGGTCCCTATGAAGAGAATCGCCCCTCTAATTCTTGGCCTGTCATGCCTCGCCGCAGCGCAGACCACAGCAAACCTGGGAATCTTTGAAGGCGCCTCTGACGTGGGCACGCCCTCGCACAAGGGTAGCGTGGTTTACGACACGGCCCGGAAGGAGTATCGCGTGACCGGCGGCGGGAACAACATGTGGGGCGCGCGCGACGATTTCTTTTTTGTGTGGCGGAAGGTGACAGGTGACGTCGTCATCACGGCCAACCTGAAGATCGTCACCGACGGCGCGCCGCACCGCAAAGCCGGCCTGATCATCCGCCAAGGCCTCGAACCCGGTTCGGTCTACAGTGACGCCGTCGTACATGGCTCCGGCCTGACGGGCTTGCAGTGGCGCGAGAAGCCGGACGAGGTCACGCGCACCGTCCACTTTCCCGTGGACGGTCCCACGCGACTGCGGCTCGAACGGCGGCGCAACGTGGTCACGCTCTATGCCGGCAAGGAAGGCGGCGCGCTAGCCGAGATGGGCAGCACGGAACTGGCGCCGTTCAGCCCCATGTACGCGGGTCTGGGAGTTTGCGCACACGACGATAAGGCGGAAACCACGGCCGTGTTTTCGGACGTGACCGTGGAGGTGCTGCCGCCGGCGGCCGCGCCGACGTCCAAGAAAAAGTAGCGGGCAATCAGGGCTCGGGCGACTCTTTGAATCGCGACCATGCTAAGTGCATTGCCGGATTTGCCGGCTTGGGTTCAAGTCAAGCGTCTTTTACCCTTCTTCTGGGGTTAACGCTCCGCGGGGTCCGGGGGCGGCTCAATCGCCGGGAGAATCCCTTCCAGGCCATAAACGATGTGCCGCCGCATGGCGGCGTCAGACGCGATGGGATCCGTGCCAACCAGCACATCAACCAGGTCGCGGTGAAAACGCGAAGGCAGGTTGGGACGCTTGGCCGCGAGATCCCAGACCCAGTTAAAGACCAGCACGTGGGTTTGCTCGATGAGCCGGATCAGAGGCACGCATCCGGTGCACTCCGCGATCCGCATATGGAGCTGGAAATGATAAGTCTGCACGGCGTACTGGAATTCCGCGGTGTCCGTGCCGGAGGAGCGCCGGTTGAACAGAGCGTCCATATGTTCGGCCATCCGGCACAGTTCCTTCCGCTCCTGCCCGCTGGCTTTTTCAGAAAAGAGACGGGCCGACTGGCTCTCCAGGGCTTCACGGACGACGTAGCGGGCGCGGATATCTTGCGCCGTGGGCAGATACACTCGCGTGCCTACCCGGGGCCGGCTCTCCACCAGGCCCTCATTCTCCAGGCGTTGCAGCGCCTCGGACACGGGCACCAGGCTCATGCCCAATTCCACTGCCAGTTTCCTGCGGGATAGCGCCGTGCCCAATGGTAGCTCGCCGCGGAGGATACCTTCCCGAATGAACTGATAAGCCTGCCCGGCCAGGCTGGCTTGTTCAAAACGACGCGTCGAGGCAGCCAGCATGTTCCCCATAGTCCGACTCTAACTCACCTCGAATGACAGGTCGACTTGCGGCTTGCGGCGGCCTTCGGACAGCGCAGAAGGCTGATTGACGATGTTGCCATACCGGCCGTCCACCAGCGCATCCCTTACCAGCGTGGCCGATTTCGATCGCATCTCGATCAACGACTCCTGTGAATAAAAAGCGCTGTGCGGAGTGACGACGCAGTTCGGCAACCTCTGCAACACTTCCGCTCCGTTCGGTTCGTCCTCGAGCACGTCCAGCCCGGCACCGGCGATGCGATCTTGCGATAGCGCTTCGAGCAGCGCCTCGAACGACACTACGGGACCACGAGCGGTGTTGACGAGGTACGCCGACTTCTTCATCCGCGCCAATTCCCGAGGTCCGATCATGTGGCGGGTTTCCTCATTCAGCGGCACGTGGATCGAGACGACATCCGAATCGGCCAGCAGTCTTTCGAGGCTGGAGGCGCGCTGAGTTCCGATCGCCTTCTCATATCCGGGTGGCAGGTAAGGGTCGTAGAACCACACCGTGAAACCGAACGCCTTGGCGCGCAGGCACGTCGCGGTGCCGATGCGGCCGCAGCCGACCACTCCCAGAGTGAGTCCGCGGATTCTCCGGCAGCCTGCCACGACTCTCCATTCCCAATTCCCTCTTGCCACGTCGGACATCAGCGGTTTGATATGCCGCAGCGGGGTCAGTGTCAAGGTGAGGGCGTGATCAGCCACCTCTTCCGTCCCGTAGTCCGGGATATTCGCGACGGCGATACCGGCGGCGCCGGCGGCGGCAATGTCCACGTTGTCATAGCCCACCCCGTTGCGGACGATCAGCCGCGTCCTGGTGAGCTTGCCCATGATTACGCCGGTGAGCTGGATGTGATGCCAGAGGATAATCGCATCCGCGCGGTGGTAATACGGCGCAAACTCCTCTTCGGAGTTTAACCTCAGGAGTTGCACCCGGGCACAGTCCTGGAGGATCTCCCGCTCAATACTGTCATCCTCTCCGTGCGGCACTTGCGCGGAGTCGATAATGAACACTTCATGCTTCGGCCCTGCGCGGGCATCCGAGGCGCGCTCCATTTAGCTTTCCTTTCTCGGGACGCGGCATGGTGCGCCCGCGCCGGCGGCCCCGCGCAATAAGCGGCCGCATACGGTGCCCTCCCGCCCGGCTTTGCCCCGTGACTTCCTACGCCGATACCACATACTGATATATTAGATCCACGAGTGAGTTTACGGGGATCACCAAACTTTGTCAAGCTCGAAAACTTACAAAGTGTGGCTGAACTACTGTTTTCACGCCCGCGAAAGACAAGCCGGGAAGACCTATCCCACTGCCGCTAAACAACATACAGGAGAGGTCAAGTGCGCTCAAAAGAAACGGTCAAAAAAACTCTTGACAGGTACCGATAAACAGCACTATCATCCCAGTGATATGTTAGGGGATTTCACTCTGGAGCCGAGGGCGGCAGTCTCTACAGAACGGCTTTGATTCTTCGGGAGAAGCCGCGAACCACAACAGCAGCAGGAAAGTATGAGAGGGAAGAAAAATGTCCATTCGTAGTCTGGTCGTAGCCGGATTAGTGTCCGCGATCTTGTTTGCCATCCAGCCGGGTTGGTCGCAGGAATCCCGTGCCACGGTAGTGGGCCGAGTCACCGACAGCACCGGTTCGGTAATTCCCGGCGCATCGGTCGAATTCACCAACCTCGCCACCGCGGTGACTGCCAAGACCGAAACCAACGGCGAAGGAAACTACTTTTCCTCGTTCCTGAATCCTGGATCCTACCGGATTACGGCGGGCAAGGAGGGGTTCAAGCGCACGGTTCGGGACGCAGTTACTCTAAGTGTCGGCGGCCGTGTGGAACTGAACCTTTCTCTGGAAATTGGAGCCCTGGCCGAGTCGGTCACGGTCTCCGCGGATGTGTCCCTGCTGGAAACCGCGAACGCGACGCTGGGGCGGGTTGTGGGTACGGAGGAAGTGCGCTCGCTCCCCATCAATCACGGAGACGTGGATAACCTCATCCGGCTCGGCACGGGGGTGGGCTTCACTGACGAACCGGCCAAGGATCAGCCGTGGCAACCCTTGAACACGGCCTATGCCATGGCGGGCTCCGTGTCCTCTCGTAACGAGTTCACTCTGGACGGCGCGAGCAATACCCTGCATGACGAGGCGCGAGGTTCGACCGCCCAAGCCTGGGCGCCGATAAGCGATGTGGTGGCGGAATTTAAGGTGCAGACCGCGACCTTTGACG
>JAPKZC010000204.1 GCA_026394025.1 Candidatus Solibacter sp. | reverse complement strand
GGGATGAGGGCCTGGAATCGCGCAAAACTGCGGTGGGGCTACCTGACGCGCCGGGCCCGGCTCGACGCGCTGCCGGTGGAGTACATCGTCGAGACCACCGCCAAGTGTAACCTTTATTGCCCCATGTGCCCGCGGGAAACCCATCCCCAACCCAAGGCGGACATGACGGATGAAGTATTCCGTACACTGCTTGCCGAAGCGGGAGACACCGCCGAGCACATGATGCTGATCGGGCTGGGCGAACCGTTCATGGACCCGAAGATCTTCGAGCGGATCGAATACTGCCACCAGCACAGCGTCTCGACGCTGCTTTCCACCAACGGAACATTCCTGGATGAGCGCTATGCCGCCAAGGTGCTGGATTCGCCGCTGGAACAGATCACGCTGAGCTTCGACGGTTTCAAGAAGGAGACCTTCGAGTTCTATCGCAAGGGGGCGAAGTTCGAAAAGGTGCGCGACAACTTCGTGCGCTTCGCGCGCATGAAGCACGAGCGGAGGTCCAAGCTACAGGTGGTGGTGCAGATGGTGCGCATGGAAGGTAACGCCGGCGAGGTGGACGACTTTCTGGGCTTCTGGAAGGGCATCCCGGGCGTGGACGAGTTACGCATAAAGGAGGACGAGACCAACCTGATGCGCCCCAATGCCGGGCATGCCGCCGGCGACTGGAAGCACCCTTGCCATTACCTGTGGCGCGGGGCGGTGTACGTGAAACAGAATGGCGACGTGTACCCCTGCTGCCAGAGCTACATGCTGGACGGCAAGCCGCTGGGCACCATCGGGCAGCAGCCGCTGATCGGGATCTGGAATGCGGCGCCGATGCAGGAGATGCGGCGCTTGCATGCGGCGGGACGTGGCGGCGAGGTGGACATCTGCTCACGCTGCTGCACCACCATCCCGCATCCCGTGCTGGTGACCGGAAGTTTGTTGCTGCACGGGAAAACTGTGCGGCGAATGCTGCCGCTGGTGGAGCGGTTGACGTATCTGGCGAAGCTGCCCAGGCGGCTGCTGCGGCCTCCGAAGCGAACGGGGTAGTAGGACAGGGCGGAGGCCTGTCCTACAGCATGCCGCGTACGGTGATGCCGACCAGCGCGAGGGTGAGGCCGATCATGATCACGACGGCAGCCCAGGAGACGAGGTTGAAACCGCGCGAATTGGTCCACTCGCCCATGATGCCCACCTTGTTGATCAACAGCACCATGAAGATGAGGACAAAGGGCAGCAGGATGCCGTTGAGCACCTGGGAGAGCAGGATCATCCGCACCAGGGGGAACTTGGGGATCAGGATGACCCCGGCGCCCACCACGATCAGCAAGGTGTACAGCGAGTAGAAGATGGGCGCTTCCTTGAGCCGCTTGTTGACGCCGGCTTCGAAGCCAAGACCTTCGCAGACCGAATAGGCGGTGGAAAGCGGCAGAATGCAGGCCGCGAAGATGGAGGCGTTGAACAGCCCGGCGCTGAACAGCAGGAAAGCATAGTCGCCGAAGGGCTTGAGACCAAGGGCAGCTTCCTGGGCGGTCTGGATGTCGCGCGGGCGCACGCTCCAGATGGCGCCGGCGCAGGCCACGATGATAAAGAACGCGATCACCGAAGTCATAAAGCAGCCCACGATAACTTCGATGCGGGAGGAGACATATTCCTTGGCGGTAATGCCCTTCTCCACCACGGCCGCCTGAAGATAGAACTGCATCCAGGGGGCGATGGTGGTGCCCACCATGCCAATCTACATATAGATATAGCCGGAATCGAGAAGCAGCACCGGTTTCACGGTGTAGAGGGCGGCCTCTTTCCAATCGGGTTTTACGAGGAACCCCGAAATCACGTAGGTGATGTAGAAGACGCAGGCGAAGAGGAAGATCTTCTCCACGCTGGCGTAGTTGCCCTTGACCACGAGGAGCCAGACGGCGAGAGCGGCCAGCGGAACCGAGATGTATTTGCTGATGCCGAACAATTCAAGCGAACCCGCGATGCCGGCGAATTCACTCATCACATTGGTCAGGTTGACGACCACCAGGAGCGCCATAAGCAGGAAGGTGATGCGCAGGCCGAACTCTTCGCGGATGAGGTCCGAGAGGCCCTTGCCAGTGACGGCGCCCATGCGCGAGCACATTTCCTGGGCGATGATGAGGACGACCGTGATGGGCAGCAGGGTCCAGAGCGGCAGGTAACCGTATTTGGCGCCGGCCTGCGAGTAGGTCAAAATGCCGCCGGCGTCGTTATCGACGACGGCGGTGATGAAGCCCGGCCCGAGAACCGCAAAAAAGACGGCCAGATGATAGCGGAACCGGCTGAGGAGCTTCAGCATCGGTTACTTCTTCCTCAACACGGAGAT
>JAPKZC010000251.1 GCA_026394025.1 Candidatus Solibacter sp. | reverse complement strand
ATGTTGCAGTACTTCATCGGCACGGCAAGCTGGCTGACGTTAGCGCGGATCAACGCCGGCTTCGTCAGCCATGCGGTGGCGGGCTACTCGCTCGCGATCCGCATCATCCTGTTCGCGCTGATGCCTTCGTGGGGCATCTGCTCCGCGGCGGCCACGCTGGTGGGGCAGAACCTCGGCTCCGTCTGGACCGCCGCCCGCTACAACTGCTACTTCCTCGGCGCCCTCTCCCTCGTCCTCCTCGCCGCCGCCGAGCCCCTCCTCGCCCTCTTCACGCCCCAACCCGCCGTCATCGCCGTCGGCTCCGAGTGCCTCCGCTGGGTCGCGGCCGCCTACGTCTGCCTCGCCTACGGCATGACCATGGAACAGGCCTTCAACGGCGCCGGCGATACGACCACGCCCACGTGGATCAATTTCGGCTGCTACTGGTGCATGCAGATCCCGCTGGCGTGGTATCTGGCGCAACATCTCGGGCCGCGCGGGGTGTACCTGGCGATTTGCGGGGCGGAATCGGCGCTGGCGGTAGTCTCGGTGATCTTGTTCCGGCGCGGCAAATGGAAAACGGTGGCGGTGTGAAGGCCCCCCTACCCCGCGGGAATCGTGAACCGATTCGCCCCCGCGCGGAGTTCCCGCCGCGTGCCGCGCCAAAGGAACTCGCCGTCCACCGGAGTGTCCACGCTGACATTGCCTGCCGCCTCCACGCGGACCTCGATCAGCCCCTTGGGATGGGGCACCGTGCCTTCCACGAATTTCAGCTGACCCAAGTGGGGCCGCACGACCACGCGCGAAAAGCCTGCCGCCGCCGAATCCACGCCGAGCACGGTGCGCATCAATTCGATATTCGGACTCGCGCGCCAGGCGTGGCAATCGGACCGCGAGGGACGTCCCGGAGCGTCCACCACCTCGGCGAACGTGGTGAGGCCGGTGGCCAGCATGCCGCGCCAATCGTCCAACTGGTCGAGGTAGCGATCGCCTTCGCCCACCTTGGCCAGCGCCTGATGCATGTAGAACTTGAAGTAGAGAGCTCCCTTGGCAAGGCCCGGCGCGGTCAGCGTGCGCAGCATCAGCGCGCGGGCCGCTTCGCCGGACACAACGTCGGCCAGCACCGCCATGGTATTGGTGTGCTGCGAGAACATCTTCTTCGACGGCGTGTCGGCGAACAATTCGCGCCCCGCGTCCCAATAGAGCGTGCGAATCGTCGCCCGCAGAATGCGCTCCCGCTCGCCATACACCTGCGCCAGCTCGGGCAGTCCGGCGGCCTGCTCCAACGCGGCGGCCCAACGGTAGGCCATCAGCAATTGCAGGTCGAAGAGCGCCGCGCCGCTGATTGATGTGTCGCGATGCCGATCAGAGCCGCGACCGTGAGGGAGCGCGCGTCATTATTCAGCAACTCATGCCACGGGCATCACGCACCGCAGGGTATCACACGGTGGCGCGGGCGGGGTTGGCGCGGCGGAAATTCACCGGCTCGATGGGGCCCACGCCGAACACGAACATGGCGGCGCCCGCCAGGGCGAATCCGGCGGCCAGCACAAAGGCCAGGTAGAATTCGCCGGTGCGGTCCACCACGAATCCCGTCAACCAAGGGGCCAGCACTCCGGCCAGGTTGCCGAATCCGTTCTGAAAGCTGGTCCACTTGCCCGCGGCCCGCGGGCCGGCCAGCGACTGGGTAATCGCCCAAAGATTCGACGTATAGATGCCATAGGAAATGCACGCCAGCATCAACAGCCCCTGGGCCAGGGTGGCATCGTGCACCAGCACCACCGGAATCAGGATGGTGGCGAACGTCAGCCCGGTTGCCGCGAAGCCCTTGCGCACACGCGTTGGCGACCCTCCGCGCGCAATCAGACGGTCGCTCAGCCACCCGGAAAACACGCACGAAACCGCGATCCCCAGAAACGGCAGCCAGCCGAATAAGGCCATCTTGGTCTTGGGGAAGTGGCGCTCCTTTTCCAGATACGCCGGCAGCCAGGTGATCAGGAAGTACCAGTAGTAGTTGCCGCAGAAGAGGCCGAAAGCGGTGAACCATGCGGACCGCTCTCTCAAAATAGCGCCGATGGATGGAATCTCGGACGCATCCTCGCGCGACGCCACGCCCTTCCCCTGCGGCATCCACGCGGCCCACGGAATCAGCCACAACAGGCTGCCCCCGCCGAGCACGACGAAGAAGATGCGCCATCCCACTTGAGACACCAGCAGTCCGCCGATCAGGATTCCCAGCGCCGGTCCCACCTTCGTCCCCGAATCGATCAGCGCGTTGGCGAACCCGCGATGATGCTCTGGATACTCGCTCGCCAGAATCCGCGAATACGACGGGAAGGTCACCGATTCGCCGATGCCCAACAGCAGCCGCAGGACAAAGATCATCGCAAACACGGTTGCCGCCCCGGTGATCGCGGTGGCGCCGGACCATAGGAAGAACCCGCAAGCCAACACCCAGCCGACGTGGAAACGGCCCACCACCCAGCCCGCCAGAAAACTGAGCTGGCACAGCGCGTACGACGCGAAGAAGGCCGATTGCAGCGCGCCCACCTGAGTATTGGTCAGATGCAATTCGCGCTGAATATCGGTGGCCGCCACCGATAGCGTGGTGCGGTCGATGTAGTTGATCAACGCGGAAACAATCAGCAGGATCAGGACGCGCCATTCCTTGCCCGAGAGTGCCGTACTCGCAATTGCCGGCGGTGAAGTCATCCGAGCCATTCTATACCCTGCGCGAAATCGGGATCGCATGTGATATTCTTTTCCTGACAAGGGAGGGACGT
>JAPKZC010000448.1:12916-14290 GCA_026394025.1 Candidatus Solibacter sp. | reverse complement strand
CGAGAAACTGGCGGACTTCGTGGTGGTGCACAGCGGCGAAGGCGCCGTTCTGGTGGGCGGCACGGTGGTGGGTGGAAAGCCGAGCGCTCCCGGCGAAGTGCGCGGTGCTTCCATTGAAGGCGGGACTCTGTATCCCATGGCCGCGGGCGACGTACTCTACATTCCCGCCAATGTTCCTCACCAGATGCAGGTCAAGCCAGGCAAGCAACTCAATGCCATGGTGATCAAGATCGAGCCGAAATAGACCGGGGAGGACGCATGACGCTTCGCGTAGTCACATCCCGTCATTCACCCTTTTACAGCCCGGTGATTTGTCTCGTATCGGGCGGCTTTCTGGAACGCGAGGGCCTGCCTGCCACGCTGGGCGGCCTGGCCCAGGGCGATACCTCGCAGGCGGCGCTACGCGACGGCCGCGCCGACGTCATGCAAAGCGCGGTTTCCACCAATTGGGGACTCATCGAAAAGGGCGTGGGAGACCTGCCAGTACATTTCGCCCAGGTGAACCAGCGGGACGGTTTCTTTCTCAGCGCGCGGCACGAAGATCCGGACTTCCATTGGAAGAAACTCGAAGGAAGAACTCTACTGGCGGATCACTGGGGGCAACCGCTTGCCATGCTGAAATACGCCGCCCGCCGCCAGGGCGTCGATTGGGCCAAGGTCGGGGTGATCGACGCAGGTAGCCCCGCGCAGATGCTGGCGGCCTTTCGCGCGCGCATGGGCGACTACGTGCACTTGCAGGGGCCCGGCCCGCAGGAACTGGAGCACGAAGGCGCCGGGCACGTGGTAGCCATGGTCGGAATGGCGATGCCGCCGACGGCGTTCAGCAGTCTGTCCACCACGCGCGCTTTTGTGCAGAGCGATGCCTTCCCCGCCTTCCTCCGCGCATTTGTGAAAGCCAAAGCGTGGGTGCGCAGTGCGCACCCCGAAGAGGTCGCGGCGAATATCGCCCCATTCTTCCCAGGCGTCCCGGTACAGGCGCTCGACGCGTCGGTGGCGCGCTATCAGAAACTCGGCAATTGGGACGGGGACGTGGCGATCCCACGCAATCTCTACGAACAGTCGCTCAACGTGTTTGAGCAGTCTGGCGCGATTACCAGACGGCACGCCTACGACCAAGTCTGCCATGTGCCGCAGGAAGCGTAAGGGAGACCATGGTCACAGTCCCCGAGGCGATCGCCCAGCAGACTCACCGGCGCGTCAACCGCCGCCTCATGCCCTTCATCTTCGTGCTGTTCATTGTGGCATACATGGACCGTGCAAACGTGGGATTCGCGGGACTCCAGATGACCCGGGAACTAGGCTTCAGCGACACGGTCTTCGGGTTCGGCAGCGGAATATTTTTCGTCGGATACTTTCTGCTGGAAATCCCCGGCA
>JAPKZC010000448.1:12488-12849 GCA_026394025.1 Candidatus Solibacter sp. | reverse complement strand
ATCCCCGGCACCGTGCTGGTGGAGGTGTGGAGCGCACGCAAGTGGATCTCGCGCATCATGGTCACCTGGGGTTTCCTGGCGTCCGCCACGGGCCTGATCCATTCGGCACACCAGTTTTACTGGATCCGCTTTTTCCTCGGCGTTGCGGAGGCCGGTTTCTTCCCGGGAATCCTGGTGTACATCAGCCACTGGTACCGGCCGCAGGATCGGGGCAAGGCGATTGCTTTGTTTATGGCGGCGATTCCGACGGCGCAACTGGTGAGCGCGCCGCTCGCGGCGCTTCTTTTAAGGGTGCACTGGCTGGGATGGGGCGGATGGCGCTGGCTCCTCATCCTGGAAGGCCTGCCGGCGGTGGTACTCG
>JAPKZC010000448.1:0-12447 GCA_026394025.1 Candidatus Solibacter sp. | reverse complement strand
GTGGTACTCGGTGTAGTCACCTTTTTCTTTCTCACGGACCGTCCCCATCAGGCCCGATGGTTGAAGCCCGAAGAACGCGACTGGCTGACGGGCGAACTGGAACGGGAGAGGGCCGCGCTTGGGCCGCACGTCCCGGCATGGAAGGCGCTGCGCAATCCGGACGTGCTTCTGCTGGCGGCGATTTCGTTTTTCGGACTGACGCCGAATTACGGCCTGAGCCTTTGGCTGCCCAAGATGGTGCAGCGGCTTTCGGCGTTTGGAGTTACTCAGGTCAGCCTGATCGCAGCCATCCCTTACCTCTCTTCAGTGCCCTTGATGCTGCTCACCGGTTGGCACTCCGACCGCAGCGGAGAGCGCAAGTGGCACACGGCGATTCCGCGCATGCTCTCCGGCGTGGCGCTGACGGTGTGCGCTTTTACGGCCGACCGGGTCTGGCTCAGCGTGCTGATGCTCTCGCTGGCCACGGTGGGATTCTATTGCGCGCATCCTGGTTTTTGGCCGCTGCCCAACATGTTTCTCGGTAGGGCTGCCGCCGCCGCGAGCATCGGGCTGATCAATTCCTGCGGTAACCTGGGAGGATTCCTCGGGCCGTACGCGATCGGATTTCTGAGCGGGCGAAGCGGGGGTTTCCGCGGCGCTCTGCTGTTTCTGGCAGGATGCGCGTTCGCATCCGCCCTGCTTGTCTTTAAGGTACGGATCACGCGCAGGGCGCCGGTCCCGACGAGCGTTGTTCCGTTAAACCAGGAGTGCCCTCAACGATGAGTTTCCAGCCGTCTTTCCATGACATCGCCCACCTGGGCCATGTCGAATTGTTTACCCCGAAGCCCGAGGAGAGTCTCGCCTTTTTCAAAAACATCATCGGCCTGCACGAGAGCGGACGAAGCGGCGATTCGGTGTTTCTGCGCGCCTGGGGCGATTATCAGAAGTACACCCTGCAATTGACCGCCGCCAGAACCTCGGGCTTGGGACACGTCGCCCTGCGTGCGAAGAGCGCGCAAACACTCGCGCAACTGGCGGAGCATTTGACTCAACAGAATATCCAGGGGACATGGCTGGACGACCAGTACGGGCACGGCCCGGCCTTCCGATTCCCTTCGCCGGACGGGCACCAAGTAGAGATCTACTACGAGACCGAACGCTTCGTCCCGCAAGGGGATGCGGTCCCCGGCTTCAAGAATCAGCCGTCGCGCTACATCCCGTCCGGAATCGCCCCGCGGCGATTGGACCACATCAACATCCTGGCAAAGGACGTGAAGGCCAATCGCGAGATGTTTCACCAACTGCTGGGAATGCGGGTGACGGAGCAGATTATCTTCGACGATGGCACCGAAGTGGGCGCCTGGCTTTCCGCCACCAATAAGTCTTACGATTTCGCGATTACCCAGGATCGCAGCGGGGCACGCGGCAGATTCCACCATCTGACGTATTTCATGGACAGCCGCGAAGACGTATTGCGCGCCGCCGACGTGCTGGTGGAGCGCGGCGTGTTCATCGAGACAGGTCCGCACAAGCACAACATCGGCCAAACCTTTTTCCTGTACTGCTACGAGCCCGGCGGCAATCGTTTCGAAATCGCGGCAGGCGGCTATCTCATTTTCGATCCGGACTGGAAGCCGGTGGTGTGGACGCAGGCGGACCGTGCCAAAGGCCAGGCCTGGGGTCTGCAAACCGTCAGTTCGTTCCACACCTATGGCACTCCGCCGGTGGGAGCGTCGGATTGAGCAACTCGAAGTGGCTGTGGTTAGCGTTGGCGGCTCTGCTGGGAATCGCCATCGTGATGCTGCCGTCGCCGGCCGGACTTTCCAGAACCGCGCAACTGATCCTCGGCCTCACGGCATTCACGGTGGTCCTGTGGAGTTTTCAGGTACTCAACAACGGGGTCGCCTCCGTGCTCATGATGGCCTTGATGGTGCTGGCCGGAGTGAGGCCGCCCATGTTGTTCAGCGGCTTTGCAAGCCCGGGGCTCTGGATTCTGGTGTGTGTGCTGTTCTATGGGTTCGCCATGCAGCGAACCGGTCTTGCGCAGCGCCTTGCGTATCACATCCTGGCGTTATTTCCGGGCACCTACGCCGGCATTCTCTGCGCATTCGGTGTGATGGGCCTGACGCTGGCGCTGGGCATTCCCTCCATGACGGTGCGGACGGCCATCATGGTTCCGATCGCGTGGGCGCTGGTGCAATCCACCGGGCTGCTTCCGCACAGCCGTGGCGCGGCGCTTATCATGCTCACGGCGTTTGAAATGGCTGTTATTCCTGGGTGCGCATTCCTCTATGGCTCGCTGATGGGGCCGATTCTGGAGACGGCGTTCCGGGTCAAGCACATTCCGCTGAGCTGGCTCGGCTACGCGCGAGTGGTCACGTTTCCCACACTGCTGCTCTGCCTGCTGCTGATTGGAGTCAATCAGTTGGTGCTAAGACCCGAGTCTCCGCTCAAGATCGGCCATGCCTTTGCCCGGACCAGATTGACGGACCTGGGACGCTTCCAGCGCAGTGAATGGATCACCGCGCTGGTGGTCGGCCTCTCCATCGTGTATTGGGCCACCGACAGCCTGCACCACCTGCCGAGCTTTCTGCCCGGTATGTTGGGCCTCGCGGTGCTCGCGTTCACCGGCGTGGTGCGCGACCAGGACATCGGCGGCGGCGTTTCGTGGACGCTGATCCTCTTCATGGGCGGTATCTTCAGCCTGGCCAACGTGCTGCCCGAATACAAGATTACCGATTGGCTGGCCGGCTATCTGGTGCCGGCTGCCAGCCGCCTCACGTTCAGTCCGCTGGCGCTGGTGATGGCGCTCGCGCTGGCCACCTATGCCATGCGTTTTCTTGACCCCAGTAGCCTGCTGGCACTTCCCTTGTTGTTTCTGCCGATTTCGGACCTGACCACGGCGGCGGGGATTCCTCCATTGGTGGTGGCGGCTCCGTTGATTGTCGCGTCGGTGCCGTTCTGGTTGTCATATCAGAATATCTGGGTGGCAATGACCGAGGGGATTACGCGAGGCGAGGCCTTCACGAGCAGGCAGCGCCTGCTGCTTGCCAATACTTATGCCGGCGGGGCTCTGGCGGCTCTGGCGGCTACAGTTGTTGTTTGGAAGCTGATGGGCATTCTATAAACCTATGCAACTCTCACCAACCATCACCGATGAGGCTTGGGATGCACTTCAGGGAGCAAGCGACCTCCAGGTGCACGTGGCCCCCGACGTGATTCCCCGCCGGATCGACGATCTCGACCTCGCCCGCGAGTTCCTGGTTCACGGCTTGCGCGGCTTCATTCTGAAATCGCACTACACTTCGACCGCCGAGCGGGCGCGGGTGGTATCGAAAGCCGTGCCCGGAATCTCCGCCTTTGGCGGCATCACACTCAATCACTCGGTGGGCGGGCTGAACCCGGTGGCAGTCGAAATCGCGGGACGTTCCGGCGCGAAAATCGTCTGGATGCCCACGGTGGACGCGGAGAATGAAACCGCCGGTCTGCCGGATGGCGGCCAAGGGAGGCTGCCATTCTGGGCCGAAATCCAGCGCGAACTCGCGTCTTTGGGAATCGCGCCCGCTCGCATGAGCGTGCTGGATGCGGACGGCCGCGTCTCGAAGGCGGCGCGCACGTGCATCGAACTGATCGCAAAACACGACATGATTCTGGCCACCGGGCATCTGGGACGTCACGAAATCTTCCCGTTAGTGCATGCGGCCCTGGAAGTGAAAGTGCGCAAGGTGCTGATCACGCATGCCGAATTTCCTTCACAGAATCTCTCCGCGGCGGAGCAGGTACAACTGGCGGATATGGGGGCGATGATCGAACACTGCTTCACTACCATGTACACGGGGAAGGCCCCGTGGGAGGCGGCTTTCGATGGCATCCGCAAGGTTGGGCCACGGCGCTCGATTGTGTCTACGGACCTTGGGCAGCCGGTGAACCCGCCGGTTGCCGAAGGATTCGCCATGTTCGCGCAGAAGCTGCTGGATGGAGGCTTCGCGGTTGGCGAAGTCCGGCAAATGGCGGTGGTCAATCCGGCGGCATATCTCGATTAGGAAACGGTTATGGAAAACTCGACTAAGACGATTCTGGTAGTAAGCGCGCACGCGGCCGATTTTGTGTGGCGGGCCGGCGGCGCCATTGCGTTGTACGCTTCGCGCGGCTACAAGGTCCGCATCCTCTGCCTGTCGTATGGCGAGCGAGGCGAGAGCCAGGGGGCCTGGAAGCAGCCTGGCATGACAATTGAGCGGGTCAAGGAAATGCGCCGCGCCGAATCCACGCGGGCGGCGGAGATCCTCGGCGCGGAAGTCCGTTTCTTCGACGCCGGCGACTATCCCCTCAAGGCCTCCGAGGAGACGATTCATGAAATGGTATGCGAATTCCGCGCTGTCCAGCCGGAATTTGTGCTGACACACGCGCCCCTGGATCCCCACAATTACGATCATCCCGAAGCCAGCAACATCACCATGCGGTCGCGCGTTTACGCCCAGGCACTGGGCTACCCGGCGGCAGGCAAGGCGATCGGCGCACCACCGGTGTTCTTCTTCGAGCCGCACCAATCCGAGCAGTGCGAGTTCCAGCCGCAGGTGTTGCTCGACATCACCCCGGTGTTCGACACCAAGCGCAAAGCCATGGAATCGATGGAGGCCCAGGTGCATCTGTGGGAGTACTACACGGACCTCTCCAAACGCCGCGGCTTCCAGGCGGCGCGTAACTCCAACCGGAAAGGGATCAAGTATGCCGAAGCGTTCCAGCGGCCCTATCCGCAGGTCACGGAGGAACTGGCATGAAGCCGGTGGTGGTTCGGCGCATTGAACGGGCGGATGGGGAAACCGTTCGCCTGTTGGGGGATCTCGGCGTGGCGACCGTGAGCGAAGCGCAAGGCCGGCGGGGCCTCATGCGCCCGTATATGCGCCCGATATACAACAGCGCGCGCGTGTCCGGAAGCGCCGTGACGGTGTGGTGCCAGCCGGGCGACAACCTCATGATTCATGCCGCCATGGAAGTGGTCGCCGCCGGCGATGTTCTGGTGGTGGCGACCACCTCCGAATCGGACGACGGCATGTTCGGCGAGTTACTGGGCGAAAGCTGCCGCGCGCACGGTGTGGTGGGCCTGGTGATCGATGCCGGCGTACGCGACACGACGGAACTCACCTGCATGAACTTTCCGGTGTGGGCGAAAGCTGTCTCCGCCCAGGGAACCGTCAAGGCAACCGCGGGCTGCGTCAATGTGGAAATGGTCTGCGCAGGTGCGATGGTCCGGCCCGGCGACGTCATCGTGGGCGATCAGGATGGCGTGGTCGTAGTACCGCGCAAAGCCGCGGTGGAAGTGGCCCGCCTTGGCGACCAGCGGCGCGCCAAGGAAGAGCGCTCGCGCGCGCGGCTGAAAGCTGGGGAACTGGGCCTGGATATGTACGGGCTGCGCGGCAAGCTAGCCGAACTCGGCATCGAGTGGGTGGATTCGGAGGAGAGCCTTCCGTGAGCCCTCAGGCTATCGGTTTCATTGGCTTTGGCGAGGCAGGGTTCCACCTCGCTAAGGGTTTGCGCAGCGCCGGAGCGACGGCGTTATTCGCCTTCGACATCCATACCCACACACCGCGACTCTTGTCGCATCGTCCGAGGAACTCGCCCGGTCTGCCAATGTCCTGTTGAGTGTGGTCACAGCGAACGCGTCGATGGAAGCCGCTGGGCAGACCAAGCCGTTCCTGGGTCCGCAGCACATCTATGCCGACCTGAACTCGGTATCCCCTGCGCTCAAGCGTTCCATAGCCGGGGAGGTTACCTCCAGCGGGGCACAGTTCGTGGAGGCGGCGATTATGGCGCCCGTGCCACCCTCCGGACATCGCGTTCCCATCCTGTTGAACGGATCCTCCGCGCCGGCGCTGCTGGAAACGCTCGCTCCGTACCGTATGCGGCTGGAGTTGCTATCCGCCGAAATCGGCGCCGCCGCGGCGGTGAAGATGTGTCGCAGCATCATCGTGAAGGGTATGGAGGCGCTGATTTTCGAGTGCGTGCTGGGCGCCGGCTATTACGGCGCCGATGAGCGGGTCTTCGCCTCCCTTGAAGAGACATTTCCCGGCATGAAGTGGCGCGAACTCGCCGACTACGTGGTGGGCCGCGTCGTGGTGCATGGCGAGCGCCGCGCTCGCGAGATGGAGCAGGTGGCCGATACTCTGCGCGCCATCGGCATCGAGCCCATCATGGCGGAGGCCACCGCGCGCCGCCAGGATTGGTGCGGGCGTTCGGGCCTGGCTGCCCGATTTGGCGCCGAGGGACCGGCCACCTATCGCCAGGTGCTCGACGCGTTAGCGAAGAGTGCGGCGAGTTAGCCAGATTACTTCGGCGGGGCCGCGCAGGTGAAATTCGCCGCATCGTCGATGCTGCCGGTGCCCTTGTACTGCGCCACCTGAGGGAACGGGCAGAGTGGGCGTGTGCGGTCCACCTTGCCGTCGGTAGCGTGCGAGGCGACGATACTGTCCGGCGCTTTCCCGGTTTGCACCCACTGATCGATTACGGCAATTTTGTCGAAATCGTTAGGACCTTCGCCTCCCCCGCAGTGTGCCATGCCCGGCATCATAAACAGCCGCACCGAGCCTGATATCTTACTCGCGCCGCCCATCGTATCCGCCACCTGGTTGTAGTAATTCACCGTGTTGCGAGGCGCCACGTTGGGGTCGCTCCAGCCGTGAAACATCAGCAACTTCCCGCCATGGGCGAAGAACGGGGACAGATCGGTTTCCACCGCGTTGATGGTGGCGTTGCCGCGCTTGTCCGATAGCGCGATGTCGCCATCGAAGTTCAGCGTGTGCCAGTCCCAATTCGGGTCCTGGAATACTACGTAGCGGTAAGTGTCGACGGCCGGGCCTTCCGGTTCCGGGCCCGCCGTCACGCGCCATCCGAGTTCGGAGCCGGGCGACCAACCGGGGTAGATCTGCTCTTTGGTGCGCGGGTTGACCGCGCCGCCATAGATCGCCTTGGCCAGCCCCACTTGGGCGGCGGTGAGGCACGCCGGGCCGTCTTCGCCCTTGCACTCCAGCACCTTCGGATCGAAGTGACAGGCCAGCGGATTCTCGATCAGCCCGTCTTTGACGCTGTCGAGCGCGTCGCACGCGTCGAGCACCGCCTTATGGATCATGGGGTACTTGGACGGCGGGATATAGTTGGCCTCATCCTTGTGCGCGTAAATCGTGTTGTACAGCGAGCCCGCGTGCAGCCGCGTCATGGGGTTCACGGGGGCCCCTGCGATCACACCGTTGAAATCCTCGGGGAAATTCTGGACTGCGTTCATCGCCTGCCGGCCGCCGGTGGAACATCCGTTGAAGTACGAGAGTTTGGTCGGATTGCCGTAAAGGGCCTGGATGATCGCCTTGCCTTTCACCGTGGTTTCGTGCACCGCGCGCCATCCGAAATCGAGCATCTTTTCCGGGTGTCCGTAGGCGAAGCTGGCGCTGCCACCGGTATGCCCGGTGTCGGTTCCGGCGGCGGCGTAGCCATCCACCAGCGCGCGTCCCATATTGACGTAACCGATGTTGCCGGCCCATCCACCGTTGCCCACCACCTCGAACTTTCCGTTCCAGCCGGTCCGCGGAAGCCATACTTCCATCTTGATATCCGAGTCGCTGGTGGGCTTCAGGGTGGCGGCGACCCGGCAGAAGGCGGGCAGATTCGTGAAGGAAGGCGCCGGTCCGCGCCCTCCGCCACCTCCGCCGGCAGGTTGGGTAAACGCTCCGGGCGCCACGGATTGGGCCAGCGTAATGGTGGCGTTGGGGAGCGCGAGTTTGGCCAGGTTGTCGCACGCCATTGGATCCTGCGCGTGGATTGCCGGAGCAATCAGTAGTGCGACTGCCGCCGCGATTGGGAAGAACGTCGTCATGATTTTGCCCTCAGTGTTTGACTGTGGCCGCCTACAGGCCAGCCTTCAACTCGACACGCACCACGTACTGGTTGGTTTTCCCCACGTTGCGTGTTTCGTGGATCATCGCCTCGGTCCAGTGAATTTCGCCGAGATGCCGGTTCGAGCGGACGATCTCTCCACTGGGGAGCATCTTCTGTTCCATCTGGTACTCGGCCATACCGATGGTCAGCCCCTTGTCGTGACGGTGCTTCCCTATTCCCACGCCGGGGGGCATTCCTTCCTCGGTGACGCGGACCAGCGCGTTCTCGAACACCACCGGATGGTAGGCCGGCAAGAGCTTCAAGGGGTCCAGCTCTCCTGCTGAGCTGCGGTGCGCCTGAGGCCAACCGCTCCCATCAGAATCGTCGCAAGGCCGATTGTCAGACAGATCCTTGGTTTCTTCATGCTCACTCCCCAGCGCCGAGGATAGGCTGCCGCCATGCTAGCCGTCAATGCCGTGCATCCACGAGATCGGCGACCGGCGGCGACCAGACGGCCATAGACCCGCCGAATTGCCGGACGCAACTGTAACAAAGCAAAACGCCGATGGCGTATGTAACCGGTGATTCACCCACATGTCACATGCGGTCTCCGGGAGCGGCGTCGGATTTTGCCGGTCCTGACTGTATGCTCTATATACCAACTTTCACAAATCTGCTTTTGGAGTTTCCACGTATGAAGCGCTCGACACTGTTCGTCATGGTCTGCCTGCTTTCCGTGGCGGGAATTGCATCAGCACAGTTAGGCACGGAGGGATCAATCCGTGGCGTTATCACGGACGAGCAGGGCGGGGCGATGCCGGGAGTCAACGTATCGGCCACGAGCCCATCCGCACCCGGTAACCACGTGGCGGTTACGGAATCGGACGGCACCTACCGCCTCCTGAATCTTGCGCCCGGCGTGTTCGAAATCGTGGCGGAAAGACAAGGTTTTTCCAAGTCAGTTCGAACGGGCATCGAGGTCAGAGCCGGACTCAATCTCAATCTGGACATTGAATTGAAGACGGGCGCAGTGCAGTCAACCGTGACGGTTACCGGAGAGGCGCCGCTGCTGGAAACCGAGAAGCCAATCCAGGCGGTCAACGTGTCGGGCGACTTTCAGCGCGCCCTGCCGCTGAGCACCCGCCATGATTTGACGGATGCGCTCGAAGTCGCGCCCGGCGTGGCTGCTCGCACCTTTATTTCCAACAACGGCACGCAGGTGTACATGCTGCGCGGCACGGACGTCGAACAACACGTGATCCTGATCGACGGCGCAGACATGTCGTCCGCCCGCCAGTCCCGTACGGATACGGTGAATTTCGCCACGTCCAGCGTGTCGGACTCGCAGGTGAAGACCGGCGGTGCGGACGCAACCGCTCCGGCGGGATTGGGTGTCCTGTTGAATGTCGCGACGAAATCAGGGACCGATCAAATCCACGGGACTGCCGAGGTCAGCTACCAAGCCAGGGCTTGGAACGGCAACAACGATCCCAAGGGAGTCCCAACCATCTCCGATGGAGTGCAGCCGGAGTTTTCAATCGGTGGACCGATCAAGAAGGGCCGCGCGTGGTTCTTTGCTTCTTACAAGTACAACTACCGCAACACACAGATATCGAGGAGTGCCGCGCAATTGGCAAATCTGCACAGCGTTCAGGCGGATTGGCAGCCATTCGATAACCACAGCAGAACCCCTTCCCTCTTCTTGAAAGGAAGCCTGCAACTGACGCCGAAGCATCAGATGAGCGGTTTCTATCTCCGCATGAGCGGATACGAAGAAGAGGCTCCCAGTCTCAAACCGTTTTCAGCGGGCGGAGTCAGCGGATTCGGTGCATCTACGCGTGTATTTTCTACGTGGACCAACACCCTGACCAGCAGCTTCGCGGTTTCCTATAACAGCTTTGCCGGAAACAACTCCGTTGACTCCTACAGCAATGTGAATTACGGCGGTCCCCAGATCAATCTATACACCGGGACGAATCCGTCGTCGGGGAAACTGGTCGGGACCGGCTTTATTCTGACTACCGGTAATAACACGAACTTCCCTGTTAGCCCGACCACCAAGACCACCATCCAAGGGGACGTGAATTGGTATAAGTCAGGGTGGGTCGGATCGCACGAAATTCAGGCCGGGATATTCCTGCAGCCCCACATGAATCTGCAAACCAACTCCAATTATGCCAATGGCGGCTTCATCGTGGAGGATCAGGCGCTGAAGAATCCCGTCGATCCGAACTCCGGCTTCATCTCGTTCCACCGCCAGTATATCGATCCCTCGCAGCTCAGCACCAGGACGGCCGACACCACGAACAGGGATTACGCCGGTTACATCCAGGACTCCTGGAAGCCGATCCGGCAATTGACCATCGTGGGAGGTCTCCGGTTGGACAAGGTGATCGCGCTGGACAACCTGTTCAATGTGCAGACGCAATCCAGCATGGAATTGCAGCCCCGCGTGGGCGCCACTTACCGGCTAACCAAGGATGGCCGGAACGTGGTACATGGAACCTTCAGCCGCATCTCCGCCAAGCCGGAAGCGAATTCGGTTCCAAACCTGGGTGGGTCGGTGACCGTGAATATCACGGATAAGTACGATACCGCGAAGAACGGAACTTTCTCCACCGTTCTGGTGACGCCAGGGGCGACTAAGTTGTCGGCGGCCAAATCAATCGACCCGAACCGGCACCAGGCGCACGTGGAAGAGTACCTGGCCGGCTTCCGCCGCCAGTTTGCCGGGCAGATCAGCATGGACGCAACTTTTGTGCGCCGCTACTATCAGGACATGCCCGACACGCTGGACGTGAATGGCATTTACCAGAACGGCAAGTTCCTGGGCTACAAGGACCCGACCCAGAACGCGATTCTGATGGCCACCAACAACATCTGGAACACACCGGCCTATACCGGTTTGGAGTTCACTGCTTCCAAGCGGTCCAGCAAGTCGCAGTTCCTGGTTGGATACACGAGAGCGTTCCAGCACATGAACGGGCAATTCCAGCCTGACGATCCGGCTGGATTCATCCAGCCCGATACGTTTGCGAACGACAAAGGCATCGGCAGTACGCGTGGAATTTCGGATGGAGCGAACAGCTATACCAATACCCAGACCACGACCCGCAACCCCATGTGGATCAAGCATACAATGCGAATCGCGGGATCCTACTTCGCTCCTTGGGGCATCTTCATCTCCAGCAATTTGAACATTCTCTCGGGCCCCTACTCCGGGCCGATCATCCAGTTGCTCAGTGCTCCCGATCCAGCGTTTGGCCCGGCTCTGATCACGCTGCCCAATGGGCGCGTGGTTTCGAATCCGCTGGCTACGACGGTTCGATTCGCCTACGCAAATCGCGGCCAAGGCCAGGTTCAGGCGCCGTTGCTGGCTACTTGGAACGCTCGCGTCGCCAAGACTTTCACTTTGGCTGAGACGCGCAGGCTCCAAGTCGGTTTTAGCGTGAACAATATCACCAATCGGGGCGCGCAGCAGGAATTCTGCGGCGGTAGTGCCACAACGGCGTGCAGCGGCAGCAATCAGTTGGGTAGCCCGAACTTCGCGTACGCCCCGGACGGCACCTTCCAGGGCCAAAACCGGCAGGCAGCCCGCGCTGGCCAGTTGACCGTAAGGTTCGACTTCTGACCCGAGGGCGGCTACCCTCACTTCAATTCGATCCGCACCACGTTCTGTATCGTCGTTCCGACGTTGTGCGTCTCGTGAACCACCGGCGCGGCCCAGGCGACCTCGCCCTTGTGGCGGTGCGCGCGAACTACCCGTCCGCCGGGGTAGATCGTCTGCTCGATATCGTAATCCGTAAGCGCGACGGTCACGCCGCGCGAGTGGCCATGCCTGGCCAGGCCTTTGCCGGGCGGGACCGTTTCTTCTGTCACGCGCACGAACGCGTTCTCAAGGACCAGCCTGGTAGTGTCCGGCGCAACTCTTGCCGCATCGAGGCTATCGTCCTGCGCCTGAGAGCGCACCAGCCCAAGGCCCCCAATCAGCACCACGGCAATTCCGGTTGCCCAGCATATTCCGCGAATCGTCATTCTCACCTCCTGTTACGGCGCAACTGGCCGAATCCGTCCCTCAGCCTGGCTGAAGCAGCGGCCTGAGGTTCCGGATGTCCGTCACCCGCTCTAGTCCGAATATCTCCTCGACTAGCTTGCGGCACTTTGCGGCGCCTAGTACGGGCGCGATGAGGCCGGTCGCCTTGGCAACAATCTCATCGTGGCTCATTGGGTTCTCCGCGGTGCCGCGCACGTTTCCCACCCGCTCGCTCACTGTCTTCCCATCGGTCAAGGTCACTTCCACGACCGCCTCGCGCCGCGGCATGAGGCGTTCCAGCGCGTCGTCCGGAACCAGTTCGATTTTGGCGCGCTGCCGCAGGACGGCCGGATCCCGCATACGCTCGGCCGCGTGCGCCGATTGAAACGACACCGTACCGTCCACTAGCATCACCGCCATCAGATGTTGCAGACAAATGTCCGGGATCTCCCGGTTGTTCACAATCGCGGCTTCGTCAGTTGCTACCCGCACCACCACGCCCTTCACCCGATCCGCATCGAATTTCCAGCGCCGGAGCAGATTGTCGAGCGCATCGAGCGGCGCCTGAATGG
>JAPKZC010000109.1 GCA_026394025.1 Candidatus Solibacter sp. | reverse complement strand
TCGATTCCCTTGGCCCAGGCAGGCACCTCCTGGTGATTCGCGTCACCGGCGAGGGCCGCCCCGGCGCCACCGGCAAGTTCGTGGACTTGGATTCACTGGAAGTGAAATGACGCCGTCCCGCAGAGAACAAAAAAAAGCTCCCGACCCAGACGGTACCCTCTGGGTCGGGAGCTTTTTCCGTTCGAGAATTACGTACTACGTCTTCGACCGCTTGGCGGTGATTTCCCGCTCCTGGTCCATCATGGTGAACTTCAACTTCAGTTCGTCACCGGAGACGGTGCCGTTGTACTTTGTCTCCATCGCGCCGTTCGGCGTTTCGCGCTTCACGGTAAACGAGACCTTGTCGCCGTCGATCTTGCCGTCGGAGATTTCAATCCCTACCGGGGCGGCTCCGCCACGACCGCCGCCGGTCATGGTGCCGGTCAACTTGGCGCCGTCTGCCTTGAAAACAAAGGTTGTCTGCCGGGGCGGCCCACCATCGCGGCCGGGTTGCTCGGCTACCCACTTGCCGGTCAAATCCGCTGCAAGCAGCGAGAATGAGGCGACAAGCAAAATTGTGACTACAAAAAGCAGCTTTCTGGTCATAGTGACAAATTAGGCGTTGTCCAGGGTCGGGATGTTACCGCGCGCCGGCGCGAAAAAAAACAAAAGGCGGCCTGCCCGGCCCGGGCGCGCCGCCTCAACCGTGCTCGACAATACTGTCGAAACTAGGTGGTGGATCGCTTCGCGACCACTTCGTTGACCTGCGGGGTGCCATCCTGGCCGGTACGGCTGATCTTCAACTTCAGCTCATCGCCGCTCAGGGTGCCTTCGTACTTGGTCACCATCTCCATGTCGTTGAATACGCGTTTCACGGTGAAAGAGACCTTGTTGCCATCCACCTTGCCGTCGGTGATTTCGGTCGGAGGAGGAGGGTCGCCGCCGCCGCGGCCCATACCGGGCATGCTGCCGGTTAGTTTGGCGCCTTCGGCCTTCAGGGTAATGGTGACGGGACGACCGGGGTTGCCGCCGCGGCCGGGTTGTTCAAAGGTCCACTTGCCGGAAACATCCGCGGCCATGAGCGCGAACGAGGCGACAAGCAGAATTGTCATTACAAAAAGCAGCTTCTTGGTCATAGTGACCGATTAGGCGATTTCCAGGGCGGGCACGTTACAGCAATAGCAAAAAAAACAAAAGGCGGCCTGCCCGATCTGGGCGTGCCGCCTCAAGACTGCACCGACAGGAGTGCCGAAACTAGGTGGTAGAGCGCTTGGCAACCACTTCGGTGGTCACCGGGGTGCCATCCTGGCCGGTGCGGGTGATCTTCACCTTCAATTCCTCGCCGGTCAAGGTGCCTTCGTACTTGGTCACCTGGGGGCCGTTCTGGCCTTCCCGCTTCACGGTGAAGGAAATGTTGTTGCCGTCAACCTTGCCATCCGTGATTGCGGTCGGAGGAGGAGGGTCACCGCCGCCGCGGCCACCGGCGGGAACCGAGCCGGTCAAGGTCGCACCGTCGGCCTTCAGGGTGATGGTAGTGGGACGACCGGGGTTGCCACCGCGGCCGGGTTGTTCAAAGGTCCACTTGCCGGAAACATCCGCCGCCATAAGCGTGAATGCTGCAACAAGCAGGATCGTCATTACAAAAAGCAGCTTTTTGGTCATAGTACCCGAAAAGGCGATTTCCGGAAGACGGATGTTACCGCTCCCGGTGGCGCTCGGGCATGTTTCTCCAGGCGCTGGTGCGGCAATTTGCCGCCACTCATCGCTTGGTCGACTTCACAAGGTTGATTTTAGGGTACTTAGCTGGTTAGAAGCCTGGTATCCGGCTTGCGTGTAAGCTGAAGGTTACATAATGTTGACTACCCGAGCACGAGCGGCGAAGATCGCCTGGAGCCTGACGATTGTCGTGGCCGCCGCCTCGGCCGGCATTCTGGCGGACTGGCAGGCGCCCGGCATCGGGCGCTATGCGCGGGACTGGCTGATGCGCGCGCGCGGCCCGCTGCCGGTTCCCGAAGACATCGCGATCGTGGCCATCGACGAACCCAGCATGGCGCGGTTCGGACGCTTTCCGTGGTCGCGCCAGGTAATCGCCCGCACCATCGACGTGCTGGCTGCCACGCGGCCCAAGGTGATTGCGCTCGACGTGCTCTTCACCGACCCCACCACGCAGGAAGACGACGACAATCTGGCGCGCTCCATCGGCCGCGCCGGAAACGTTGTGGTGGCCGCGCAACTCATCGATTCCCCGGTGCACGGTGGGCCGTCGCGCTGGCTGCAACCGCTGCCGGCCATCGAACGCGCCGCCGCCAGTGTGGGCCACGTCAACGTGCAGACCGAAACCGAGGCCGTGGCGCGGCAGGTGGCGGTCCGGCTGGCCGACGATTCCGGCCGCTCTTACCGCGCCATGCCGGTGGAAACCGTGCGTATTGCCGACGGCACCCCCGAAGAAGGCGTTACCGACGTTCAGCGCACCCTGCTATTGGGCCCGCGTGCGATCGCGCTCGATACCACCGCGCCATCGGTCGCGATTTTGCCCTCGGCTGCCACGCGCGTGTTGCACGGCGGGCGCGTGAGCATCGACTACATCGGCCCCGCGGGATCCTTCGGTCCAGTGACTTACAGCCTTTCCGATGTGGTTGCGGGGCGCGTGCCGGCCGAGAAGTTCCGCGGCAGGTTCGTGCTGATCGGCGCCACCGCTGCTTCTCTTGGGGATCGGGTCGCCTCGCCGTTCGTGCGGTATACGGATGCCCGCGCCGATCAACACGGCGCGCTGATGCCGGGCGTCGAAGTGCTGGCCAACGCGATTCACGCGATTCTAAGTTCACGATATTACACGGACTCTTCCGACCTGGCGGCGTTTTTGTGGGGCTCCACGGTCGCGCTGCTGACCCTGTTATTGCTCGAATGGGCGCAGGGTGGCCGGGAGTTTCTGAAGCAACTGGGCGTACTGGTGGGAGTGGCGGCGCTGGTGATACTGGCGAGCTACCTGGCGTTTCTCAAACTGCTGCTCTATCCGCCCATGGTGCCGTGCATGGTTGCCTTCGGCTGCGCGGGCCTGCTGGGCCTCTCACGGCGATCCCTGGTGGCTTCCGCGCGCCTGGACGCCAACATCACGGAACTGGCGCTGTCGGGCGATCTGCTGGCGCCGGCTGCCCCGGGCATTCCCGGCGCCTACCATTGGGCGGAAGGCGGTCCGGTCTCTCTGTCGCGCGGCTGGCTTCCCAAGGGCCTGGAATGGAAAGCGCGGATGCTGAGCGATCTCAACGCCCGCCTCCTGGAGCGCGCCAAGTTCGTCAACTTCGCGCTGCGCGCCGTGGGGGACGGCTTGCTGATCGCCGACACCGAAGGGCTGATCACGTTCGCCAATCGTAGCGCCGGCGCAATTCTGGGCGTGCCCGCGCGCGGCCTGGTGGGGCAAAACCTGACCCAGCGCCTGCCCGGTTCGGTGGACGCGGAAACGCTGGCCCGACTGGCGGCCGAGCGCGGCCACTTCGAGCGCGAAATTACGATTCGCGGCTTGCGCCCGCTGCAATACATGCTGCGCCTGGCAGCGGTTTCCGCCGACGAAAAGGGCGGCGGCCCGGTGCTGGGCATTGTTGCATCGCTTTCCGACGTCACCCGGCAATATGAGCTCCAGCAGACCAAGAACGACGTGATTTCGCTGGTGTCCCACGAAATGCGCACCCCGCTGACGGCTATCCAAGGCATGACCGAACTGCTGGAGGCCTACGATGTGGAACCGGTGCGCCGCCGGGAGATGAACCTGGCCATCAACGATGAAGTGAAGCGCCTTGCCCGCATGATCACGGGTTATCTCGACATCACCCGCCTGGAGAGCGGCGCCACCGCCATGCGGCTCTCGCCGGTGCGCGCGGAGAGCCTGCTGGAGCGCATCCTGATCCTGCTGGAGCCGGTGGCCGCGCAGCGCCAAATCCGGCTGGTGCGCAACTTCCCGGCCGATCTGCCGCCATTCCTTGCCGATGCCGACCTGCTTTCGCGCGCGATCGAGAATCTGGTTTCTAACGCCATCAAGTACAGCCCCGACGCGACCGCCGTCACCGTCTCGGCGCGCGCCGAGGAAGAGTATATCGCTCTTGAGGTGGCCGACCACGGATACGGCATTCCCGAGGCCGATATCGAGCGGGTATTCGAGAAGTTTTACCGCGTTCCGCGAGTGCAGGATGCCGGTGTGCCCGGCACCGGTCTCGGCTTGGCGCTGGTGCGCGAAATCGCCGAGCTCCATCACGGCGCCGTTTCTGTCCGGAGCGAAGTCAACCAGGGCTCCACATTTACCCTGCGGATTCCCCGCAATGAGGTCCGCAAGGAGGCCTAACATGTCCACCCAGTCCCATATTCTGATCGCCGACGACGAGCGCTCGATTCGCCTGATGCTCGAAACCGGCCTCACCCTCAACGGTTTTCGCGTGACCAGCGTGCGCAACGGGCGCGAGGCCCTGGAGGCCGCGTCCGCCGGCAAGTTCGATGCCGTGCTGAGCGATATCTACATGCCCGATATGGGCGGCCTGGAACTGGTGGACGCGCTACGCGGGGCCGACCCCAACCTGCCCATCGTCCTGATGACCGCGCAGGGTTCGCTGCAAGTGGCCGTGGAAGCGGTGACCCGCGGCGCCAGCGATTTCATCGGCAAGCCCTTCGATATCTCCACCGTGGTGGACTTGCTGCGGCGCCTGCTGGAGGCGCGACGCGAGGCCGACACGGTTCCCGCCGCCGAACCGGATCTCGAACTCACGCAGGCGGGCCTGGTGGGCCGCAGCGCGCCCATGATCGTGGTTTACAAATTGATCGCGCAGGCCGCGCGAACCGATGCCACCGTGCTCATCCTCGGAGAATCCGGCACCGGGAAGGAGTTGGTGGCGCGCGCCATCCACGACTTCAGCGCTCGCCGTTCGCGTCCGTTTCTCAGCGTCAACTGCTCCGGCCTCACCGACACCCTGCTGGAAGCCGAACTCTTCGGACACACGCGCGGCGCCTTCACGGGCGCTACCGGGGAACGCGCGGGACTCTTTGAAGCCGCCGATGGAGGTACGCTTTTCCTGGACGAGTTGGCTTCCACCAGCCCGGCGTTTCAGCAGAGCCTGTTGCGGGTCCTGCAGAGCGGCGAAGTGCACGCTCCGCTGCGCGACCTGGTGGCGGCCGGCAGTTTCCGCGCCGACCTGTACTACCGGCTGAGCGTGCTCAGCATCGAACTGCCGCCACTGCGTGAGCGCACCGGCGATGTCGAACTGCTCACCAGTCATTTCCTGTGCCCTCGGCATCCACCTCGATGCTGAATTCGGTGCCGCGGACCGCGATTGAGGCGGTGGGGCTGTTCATACGGTAAGGATTCGGCTTGCCGGCGAAGTGGTTGATCCTGACCCGCACCATGCCCAGGGTGATGCCGAAGAGTTCGCGCAGCGAGGCCGCCGCCCGATAGTCCTTCAACGTCACGATGGATTCGGGCGAGACCACCACCATGCTGCCATCGCTGAGATCGATCACCACGCGCCCGCCGCCGCGCCGCCGCCGTCCTTGATCTTGACCGCCGTACAATCCAGCGGTTGATCGCCCGCTATCAGCTACACGGGGCGGCGGATCCCGAAGGCGAGGCCGGACTGGAGACGGAGGAGGAATCCGCGGAAAGGCACATGGATATCGCGTGAGAGAGTGGAAGTGGGGCGTCGCCTGCGGATGCCCAGCCCCGATGGTC
>JAPKZC010000823.1 GCA_026394025.1 Candidatus Solibacter sp. | reverse complement strand
TATCCGATGGATCGCTTTGTCGCCACCCATCCAAGGTGGGAGCCGTATGCGTAGACGCGCACGTACGGTTCTGTGCGGGGGGCGATCAGCGATGGTCGTCCCTACCGCGACAGGAATCCGGCTCGGGCCTCGGCTCCCTCCAGAGGAAGGATCGGGCGTTGGCCTGCAAGTTGAGCCGGGCAGACTTCAAAGGACCGTTCCGGCGAAACTTTCTCGAACGCCAGCGTGCCGACCTGCCGGATCGTCGGCGGAAGGGACTGTTCTCGCCGGGCAGTTGCCATAGGTGCCCAAAGAGCGTAAAGGATCCAGTATGAATCGTCCGGTCAGCACCACACGAGCGCCGCCCGCCCGACAACGTTCAGGTCGCTTGACGGGCACATCGAGCTGCGGTCTAATCGAAGGCGGTGCAGATCTCCGTCGTAGCGGTCATGACTGGCGGACTTCGCGGGGCCAGCGGGGTAAAGACGACACCCGACGGGCCAGGCACTCACAAGATCGTTGAGGAGGCTGTAAAAAGAAAGTGGGGCCTCAACAGCAACTGCAGCCGGGGTCCGATTTGTGCAGGCTTGGTGGTAGGTTGACCGGGCGCGGGTTCTTAGGTCTTGATACACGGGAGTCAGCCTGACCGGCTGAACGATCACTGCGTCGAGAGGTAAAGCAAGATGTCTGAGACGGATGTAAAGCTCTGGACGGCCCTTGTTGCGGCCGTAGTCTCGCTCGTGGTTGCTATCGTTACACACCTGTCGAGTAGGAGCAACCAGAAGGCTATAGAGGGTCTGCGAGACCGCTACGCGGAAAGCAAGGCTGAGCGGGACGCCAGACGGGATTATCAGTATGAGGCCCGGAAACGCCTTTATCACGAGTGTGGTCCAATCCTCTTTCAGCTCGCGGAGTTATCTGAAGCCGCCTTTTATCGCATCACGGGGCTGGCGCAAACCGCGAGCCAAGGCAACCTCGAACCCGGGCGACACTCATTCCTACGGGACGAATACTACCGGGTGTCAACGATTTATCGACTGTTGGCACCATCAGCGGCGCTAAAGCTGTTGCAGCAGCGACTGACTTTGGTTGATCTCTCTCTCGACTATGCAATGCATCGGCAGTACACACTGGTGAGGCAAGCGTTCTTTGCATTCGGTGACGAGTTCACCTTTGCCCGCCTTGGCCCGCATCCACTCGAGTACAAACCGTTCGATGAAAAGGCGGATTCCAAGGCCCGCACGGAGCCTGGCATTTACTTTCGCCAAGGCCTCCCGATTGGCGCCATGGAACCAGCCATTGAGGCACTTATCGCGCCCGATCAGGGAACCCGGTCGCGCGTAATGACTTATGCTGAGTGCGAAGCGGAGTACAACAAAGAAGGTACGCGTGTACGCGATGCCTTCGACGAGATCGGCTTTCTTATCCAAGACTTCCATCCTCGGATGCGCCCCGTACTGTGGCGGATGCTTGTAACGCAGGCATGCCTGTACAGGGTTCTCTCTCAGTCGCGCGACTTGGAGCGCAGTGACTGGGGAATAGCGGACCTGCGTATGTCGGCGGCCGACCAAAGGAAATTCGACTGGCGAGCGAAGCGAGATGATGAGATCGACGAGGCCACGGTACTGGACCCACTGGTCGTTGCGGAGCACTACTTGGAAGAGCGACTTATTCCGCGGTTGCCGCAAGTTGCTCCGACGGAGCATTAGTGGGCGTCGATCCGACTAACCTCACAAGCCACCGGGCTGGGCCGTGGCCACTGAGCCCCCCATCGCATCAACAAAGGCCCAGGAGGCCGGTTCGGGGAAGTTATGCCCTCTGGGTTCCTGCGGCGGACGGCGCTTGCAGCGTCCACTTTGGCGTGTCGCAGATCCGCCGCATTGTTCGCCCCCCTCTCTCAAACATCGAGCCTTCGGATCACTCCCGTGAAGTCCCGCTCACGTCACCTGGCCGGATCTAGCGCGGTTGGCAGATTGGCGTGCTCATCTCCCATCTGGGCTCACGCTTGCGCCAGGGCGCTGTTCTTGCGGCCGAAGGGGAAATAAATAGCGAAACCGACAAGCAGCCAGACGAAAAATCGTACCCAGGTTTCGAGCGGCAGCGCCATCATCAGCACCAGGCAAAAGGCGATGGAAATCAGCGGCAGCCAGGGCGCTCCCGGCACCCGGAATCCGCGCTTACGATCGGGTTGCGTCTTGCGCAGCACGATGACTCCGAGCGAGACGATGATGAACGCGAACAGGGTCCCGATGTTCGCCAAATCGGCAAAAGTCCCGATGTCCCAGATACCCGCGGGGATTCCCACCACCAGGCCGGCGATCCAAGTGCTGATATGCGGAGTCTTGTGGACCGGGTGAACCTTGGAGAACATCTTGGGCAGCAGACCGTCGCGCGACATGGCGAACCAGATGCGCGCCTGCCCGTACTGGAATACCAGCAGCGAGCTCAACATGCCGACAATGGCGCCGATACTCACCCATTGGCGGATGCCGTTGTATCCCAGGACCTTGAGCGCAGTGGCCACTGGCGCCGCGTTATTCAGGGTGTCATAGCGGGCGATTCCGGTCAGCACCAGCGCCACCGAAATGTACAAGAGCGCGCAAATCACCAGCGTCATGATGATGCCAAACGGCAGATCGCGCTGTGGCCGGCGGCACTCCTCCGCCGCCGTGGATACAGAATCGAAGCCGATATAGGTGAAAAAGACGATGGCGGCGCCGGTGAGCACGCCAGGGAATCCGTTGGGGGCAAACGGCTTCCAGTTGGAAGTATCCACCGCACTGGAGGCGCCAAACACGAAAATCAGAATAGCCGCGATCTTAATCAACACCATCACGTTGTTGGTGCTGGCGCTCTCGCGCACGCCTTTTACCAGAATCCAGGTGAGGATCATGAGAACCAGTAGCGCGGAGATATTGAACCAGTTTCCGGTGAACTGGCCGCCGACGATTGGTGGACCGGCGAACTTGGCCGGAATGTGCCAGCCGAAAACGTTGTCCAGCACATCGTTGAGGTAGGCGGAGAAACCCACCGCCACCGCCATGTTACTGACGGCATACTCCAGAATCAGATCCCACCCGATGATCCATGCCACCAGTTCGCCGAGCGTGGCATAGGCGTAGGTATAGGCGCTGCCGGCGATGGGGATCATCGACGCCAGTTCGGCGTAGCAGAGCGCGGCGAAACTACAGGCGATGGCGGTCAGCAGAAAGGAAAGGCTGATCGCCGGACCGGCGCCCGCCCGCCCCGTCATGGAGAGAGCCTGGGTGCCGTGCATCAGCAGGTCCAGCACGGGCGCATGCAGGATGGACTTGTAGCTGAGCGTCTCACCGGCCGCCGCCGTGCCGGTGAGAATGAAAATGCCGGAACCGATCACCGCGCCGATGCCGAACGCGGTGAGGCT
>JAPKZC010000611.1 GCA_026394025.1 Candidatus Solibacter sp. | reverse complement strand
GGCGGGCAGTACGTCTACCTGCGCGAAGCCTTCGGCCCGCTCGCCGGATTCCTCTTCGGCTGGACCATGTTCGCCGTCATCCAGACCGGCACCATCGCGGCCGTGGCCGTGGCCTTCGCCAAATATACCGGTATCTTTTTCCCCTCCATCAGCGACCAGGTTTTCCTGGTGGGCGTCCGTAATGCCGCCGGCGGCGTCGTCGGCGTCACCACGCAGCAGGCCCTGGCCATCGCCGTCATCGTCGTCCTCACCTGGAGCAACACGCGCGGCATCCGCACTGGCGCCATGGTGCAGAACGTGTTCACCTTTGCCAAGGTCGGCACCCTGCTCGGTTTGGTGGCCGCGGGCTTTCTGGTGGGCCGCAACCCCGCCGCCGTGGCCGGCAACTTCACCGATTTCTGGCGCGGCGCCGGATGGGACTTCGCTTCCGTGCGCCTGGTGGGCGTCGCCATGGTGGGTGCCCTGTTCTCATCCGACTCCTGGAACAACGTCACCTTTACCGCCGGCGAGGTGCGCAATCCCAAGCGTAACCTGCCGCTGTCGCTGGCCCTCGGCGTGGCCATCGTCTCCGCCTTGTACATCGCCTCCAACATGACCTACCTGAACGTGCTGACCTTCGATGCCATCCAGCACGCCGACAAGGACCGCGTGGCGGCTGCCGCCGCCAGCAGCATGTTCGGCCCGGTGGCGGTGCGCATCATGGCGGCGGCGATCATGGTGTCCACCTTCGGCTGCATCAACGGCATCACCCTCTCCGGCGCCCGCGTTTACTATGCCATGGCTAAGGACAAACTCTTCTTCCGCCAGGCCGAAACGCTCAATCCCAAAACCCATGCGCCGGTCTTCTCCCTGACCGTGCAATGCATCTGGGCCTCCCTCCTCACCTTGAGCGGCCGTTACAACGATCTGCTGGACTATGTTATCTTTGCTGTGCTGCTCTTCTACATTCTGACCATCGGTGGCCTGTTCGTGCTGCGTCGCACCCGCCCGGATATGGAGCGGCCCTACAAGGCCTTCGGGTATCCCGTGCTGCCCGCGATTTACATGTTGGCGGCGGGCCTGATCGAAGTTTTGCTGTTGTTGTACAAACCGAACTACACGTGGCCGGGGCTCATCATTGTACTTTTGGGCCTGCCCGTTTACTTTATTTGGCGAAAGAAGGCATCCATATGAGCAGTAACTTGTTTGGGACGAAGTCGCTGGCCCGGATCATTGCCGAATCCGAGAGCGGTGAGCATCATCTGAAGAAGACGTTGGGCCCCGTCAACCTGGTGGCCCTGGGCATCGGCGCCATCATCGGCGCGGGCCTCTTCTCTTTGACCGGAATCGCCGCCGCCGATAACGCGGGCCCGGCCGTGGTGCTCTCCTTCGTGATCGCCGCCATCGGCTGTGCGTTCGCCGGCATGTGCTACAGCGAATTCTCTACCATGATCCCGATCGCCGGCAGCGCCTACACCTACGCCTACGCCACCATGGGCGAACTGCTGGCGTGGATCATCGGCTGGGATCTGGTGCTGGAATACGCCGTGGGCGCGGCCACGGTTTCGGTGAGCTGGTCCAGTTACGTGGTCAAACTGCTCCAGTCCTTCAGCATTGAATTGCCCTCGAACCTGATTCACTGCCCGTGGGACGAAGTGCCCGGAATCATCAACCTCCCCGCGGTCTTGGTGATCTGTGCCATCTCCGTGCTGTTGATGATCGGTATTTCGGAATCGGCCAAGGTCAACGCAGTCATCGTGGTGATCAAAGTGACCATCGTGATTGTGGTCATCGCGGTCGGCTACTCTTATATCAAACCCGAGAACTACGTTCCGTTCATCCCTCCGAATACCGGCACGTTCGGCGAATTCGGCATGAGCGGCGTGTTCCGCGCGGCGGCTGTGATTTTCTTCGCCTACATCGGGTTCGGCGCGGTTTCCACGGCCGCGCAGGAAGCCAAGAAGCCGCAGCGCGACATGCCCATCGGCATCATCGGTTCGCTGATGGTGTGTACCGTTCTGTATATTCTCTTCGCCCGCGTGCTCACCGGCATGGTGAGCTACAAGGTCTTCCACGGCGACGCGTCCCCGGTGGCCACCGTGATCAAGCTCTTCCCCTCCGTGGCGCTGCAAACTACCATCGTGATCGGCATCATCGCCGG
>JAPKZC010000618.1:6371-7040 GCA_026394025.1 Candidatus Solibacter sp. | reverse complement strand
TGTTAGCCATTGCGGACGACATAGTGGACCTGTGTGAGCTTCCTAGCAAGAGAGCGCAGGACGAAGAACTCGATTAGTTCAGTTTGTACGGTCCTCCAAAGCAGCGGCCCTCGGGATCTCATCTGAACATGTATTAGGCCCGCTCGTGTATACCTTCGAATGCTGAGGATGGCGCAATGCTGGCGGCGCCAATGAAAAAGCTTGGGAATGTCGCAGCTTAACTTTTCCTAGCCTTGGGAAAAGTCAGGGTTTCGTTTCCCAAACCTTGGAGACCGCGCGCTGCTTCACCACGAAATCTGCAGCTCGCCGGTAAGGTGGCGGGCGACGAGGCGGCGGACGGCGGCGGCGGTTTCCTGCTTTGGGGCTTGAGGATTGCACCGGGGCGGACGAGCATGAGGCCGCTTTCGGGCAGGCGCAGCATGGAAAATCTGCAGACAAAAACTGTCGGTACGCGGCGCAGGGCGGCGCAGCCGTCCTCACCGGCGGAAAATCTCCGGCGGGCCGGGCAGCTCATTGACGAGATGGATCTGCTGAATCCTTGGCCACGACCGCGCGGTTTCGTGTTCAAGGCCAAAACCTACGCCGACTATGAGCGCTGACGCCGCGCGCAGAAAAATCCCCGGCTGTGGTAATGAACACGCCACCTCACCCTGCACCCCAAGTTCCGTC
>JAPKZC010000618.1:4085-6345 GCA_026394025.1 Candidatus Solibacter sp. | reverse complement strand
TTGACGGTACCGACAAAAGTCGCCGTCGCCCCCGGCGGGCTTGTCCCGCCGGAGCGAAAGTTCTGTGGTTGGTGCGTTCTAGCCACAAAACTCCTTCACCTGCCGGGCAAGCCGGCAGGGGTCTTTTCACGTCCGACCACTATGCGCGACTTTTGTCGGTGTCATCAAGCCTTGGAAACCGCGCGCCTCCTCACCACGAAATCTGGAGTTCTCCATTGATGTTGCGGACGATGAGGCGGCGACCGTTGTCGGCGGTTTCGTAGGGGATGGATGTGACCCGCTCCGGGCGCGCATCGTTGGCGGCCATGGCTTCCTCAACTGCTCAAGGCTGTCATAGCTCCGTGTCATTAGTAGTTGGAGACGCAAAGGCTGTCGCGAACCTGTCGCCAAGCGTGTCGCAAAGATGTCGCAAACAGTCATTACGCGTTTCCATTCAAGAGGCCGCACGGGGAAGACCTGGCTGGCACGCTCATGGCCGGGCGCTCTTTCGTTTACGGCCGGAAAGTTTCCGCGAGAGGTCAGGGACGGGGCGGAAGTGCAGGGCGAACACGCCAGCATCGTAATCACTTCCCCGAGAACCACCAGCGAGGCGGCCATCCTGGTGGCGGGAAAAGTCACTGGCGCTGCGGGCGTGAACCTTCAGGGCGCGATGGTGCAACTTTTCGGCGAGCGGCAAGCGGTGGAAATCGAGACCGCCCTAGGCGCGGAGGGCGCCTTCGCATTCCGCGGGGTCCCGCTCCTCGCGGGCGTCGAGAACGTGTTCGACCTGTTTGTTGTGTCCGGCACCGGCGCGGAACTGGCAACATCCACCGTAACTATCGCGCAAGTGGCCGCCGGCAGCGTGCGCGCGCCCGGTCCGGACTCCGCCACCACGGTCTCCCGGCCGTACGCCCTCGACGTTATGCGTCACGGCGTGGTGACCCGCAAGGTGCTGGTACCGAGCGGGGCATCCCTGCCCATCGACCGGCAGACGCATGAGCTGGCTGTTCCCGATCCCAATACGGGCGTCATCTATTTCAAGGTCTTCCAGGGGTTCCGGCTGCTGAAGAGCATCGAGGCCTTTGTCGATCCGGCGGTGCGCCCCGGGACGTTGATCACGTTCACGTTCACGGTCAGCCGCGATCACTTGATGCGCGCCACCTATCAGGTAGCGGGCGACCCGGTGGAGCACCCCGTGGTGATCGAGCCCCCTGACAGCCTGAAGCCCACCAAAGCGGAGGTGTCCCGAGTGAAGGACGCCATCGAGCGGGAGTTGGAATACCTGGAACCCGTCAAGCAGGGGAGCTTCCAGATTCGATTCAAGAGGCTGGCCGAAAGCGCACAGGAGGCCGACGAGAAAGGCGACGAGCCCAAACTCATCGACCGCTACGAACAGTTTCAGGGACTGCACGAAGAGATTCTGCGGGAGAAGGTGCAACTCAAGCCGCCGCTGAAAGAAGTGGAGAAGGCCTACGGGTACTGCGTGATGCTGCTGGACGAAATCAAGAAACAGCAGCCGGATTATGCCGATGGTGAAATCCGGCAGAATCTCAAGGTGACGTTCGAGGCGGCAAATGCGGCCTATCGCGACAAGAACCAGGCGCGATATGCGGCGCATGTCGAAGCCATCCAGAAGGCCCAGAAGTCGCTGGGCCTGGACTACCACCGGATCATCGATGAAAAGGTGCCGCTGGTCAAGCAGGCCGAGGATTCGATCAAGCAAGGTCTGAAGGAGGTGGCGGGACTGCTGCAACAGGCGGACGCCCTGGGCGGGACGTTCGAGGAGAAGGCTAGGTCCGAAAGCGATCAGGATGCCAAATCCGCGCTGCAGAATCACGCCGCCCAATGCCGGCAATGCCGGGAGAGCTTGCGGACATGCCAGGCCGATCTTCAGGAATTGAAGGGTACCTACACCGGCGATCCGAAGGCGGCGATCGACAGGTTCTACACCTTGTATCCAGACATCGCCCACGCTCGCAACGTGCTAAACCAGAAGGCATCCGTTCTGGATGACAAGGCTCCCAAGAAGGAATCGGTGCCCATCGATTTGAAGGGGTAGCCGCCGCAGCTTGAAATGAACCTGTGCATCACCTCATATGGGAGGTGACACACTGACGACGAAAGTAGGCTGGCGCCGGCGTGGTTGGCCGGCAGGGGAGGCGCGAAGGCTGTGTTCACGACGCAAGATATTGCCGGTGGCCCCTGGCGGCGGGCGCTCCCAATGACCGCCCTGTTAGCGGCCAGCTGGTTGGCCTGCGGTTGCGGGAGTGGCAAGACGGAG
>JAPKZC010000618.1:0-4075 GCA_026394025.1 Candidatus Solibacter sp. | reverse complement strand
GTGCCTGACCGCCCCCAACGGCATTCCCCGAAAGGTCATCGTAAAGAGCCAGGAAGCCTACGCCTTCGAGAGCTACGAATTCGCCGGCAAGCGCATCCCACTGAAATTCTTCCGCAAGTATTTCGTATTCAAAGAGCAGCCCGGCAAGGGCTATCTAATCGGCGATGCCACGGTGCGTGACTCGACCGTCGGCTGGGTGCGAAAGGAAGACGTGATTGCGTGGAATCACGAACAGGCCTTGTTCTTCATCAATAAGCGGGCCAATTCGCGGGCGCCGGTGAAGCTCTGGACGGAACGCCGGGAAGTCGGCCGGCCCGACGCCCCCTACTTCGAAGAGGACCTCTCCGCGCGCGAGACGACGGAGCCTTTTCCGATCCTTCAGAAGGACGGCTCGGCAGTGCGCGTCGCTTTCTTGTGGGGGAAGCAGGGGTCGCTGACTGCGGTGCCGGTAGGCGGACTGGACGTGCGGAACGCCGAGACCATGCCGGGCGAATCCGTCCAGCGCGGCAGCGCCGGCGGAGCCATGCGGGGCGGGGGAGTCGACGCAATGACGAGAGCGCAAAAAGGCTTGCGTCGTCTGGACATCGCGATCGTGATTGACGTGACTTCGAGCATGGGTCCCTACATGGACGCCGTGAAGCAGCGGATGACCCGCATTGTAGACCAACTGGCCAATCTGGGCGCGGCTGGTTTCCAGGTGGAATCGAACATCGCAGTGGTGGCGTACCGCGACTACGCCGATGCCAAGACCACGTTCACCACTAAACACCTGGATTTCACCAAGGACCGCTCCAATGTGTACCAATTCATGTCCGAGTTGCGGCCCTACAGCGTGGGCAAGGACAAGTACGAAGCGGTGTTCGAGGGCCTGTCCGACGCTATCGAGAGGTTGAGCTGGGGTGCCTACAGCCACAAGGTGATGTTTCTTGTGGGCGACGCTCCCCCGCAGGGTTTCACGCCCACCGCGCTGCCCGAGGAGGGAGTGCAATCGGATTCCCCATACTTCAGCGGGACCTTTCTCGAAAATGCACGGACCATCCAGCGAAAAGTGGAAGACAGCGGAATCCGCTTCTACGCGCTCGGGGTGGGAAACGATCCTGAAATGGAGGATTCTTTCCGGCGGATCGTGGGCCAATCGCGCGGCGGCTTTCGGGCGCTGGCCGGCGCCACCGAGTTTATCGCCCAGCTCGAGGTGGAGTTGCGCGCGCAGATGAAGGAGCACTCCACAACCGGTCCCGTGGTGGCGGGCGCCATCGAGAAGTTCAAGGCCGGCGGGGGCACCGCGGCGCTCTCTGGCGCGGAACTCGAGGCTCTGACCGCGCGCAACATTTCTCCTGAGAAGCTCGAGGAACTGAAGAGCAACCGCATCCAGACCGGCTGGTTTGACGTCGATACTGCCGCCGACCGCGTTTCGATATGCGTCTACCTGCGGAAGCGGGACCTGGAAGAGACCCTGATGGGCCTGCGCAGCCGCATGAAAGAAGGGGTCAGTGCGCAGGAACTCGACGTACTCAAGTCCATCCTCGAACCCCACGTCGGCAAAGAGAGCCTGCGCAACGTGCAGAGCATCAACGATCTGATCAAACTGGTGGCCGACCTGCCGCTGCCGCCCGAGGTCGTGCGCCAAATCGTCGGCAAGCACGACGACAGCGAGGTTACGCGAATCCTGCGCACCAAGATGAACAACATCTTGATTCTGCTGCTGCAGAAGGAACTGTTCAACAACTACGAGGAAGGCTGGATCCCGCTCGAATACCTGCCGGGCTCTATGTATAAGGAGCGCTAACTTGAGTAAAGTCCAAAAAACAAAGTCGCCCGCACCCAGGCCGACTGGTACCAGCGTCCCCCTTGTCCGGGTCAAATTGCTCGACAAGACCTTTACCGAGGGCGTCGATGTGAACGGCAACAAGCTCGACGTGCGGGCGCTGCGGGGCGTCAGCTTCGACATCTACCCCGGGGAGTTCATTGCCGTCACTGGGCCCAACGGGTCGGGGAAGTCCACGCTGGTGAACTGCCTGGGGGCGTTCGAGAAGGCCGACGCGCCGGAGCAGATGCCCATTGAATACGCGGACAATGGCGATTTCCACGACGTCTGGAAGGACCCGGAATGGTACCGCCAGAACTTCGTCGGGATTGTGTTTCAGGATTTTCATCTGCTGCCTACCCTGCGCGTCGACCAGAATGTGGAATTTCCGCTTCGCCTGCGGCAATGCCGCCGCTACAACGCGAGCGCCTTCGGCAGGCAGACTCTGGTTACTGAAGCGCTCAAACGGATGGGCATCGGGCAGCACGCGCAGAAGAAGGTACACCAGATCTCGGGCGGCGAACGCCAGCGCGTGGCGATTGCACGGGCGCTGGTGAAGGGGCCGCGGTTGCTGTTGGCAGATGAGCCTACTGGCAATCTCGACCAGCAGAACAAGATCGCCATTGTGCAGCAACTGCGGGACCTCGCCCGGGGGAACCTCTCGGTCCTCATGGTGACGCACGACCGCAAAATCCATTCGATGGAAGACCTCAGGGGGACGAGACCACGGCCGCTGACGCCGGTGGAGCCCAGCGGGCAACCCGCGGACGGTAGTTCAATTCCGAGCTCTGCACGGGCAGAAGATCCCCCCGCCGAGGTGCCGCCGGTCCAGGAGGAGGCGGAGGCAGACCTGGACGCCGCGCCCGAAGCGGCAGACCCCGACGCTGCCGGTCAAGGCGAGGCCCCGGCGGACAACCCGGCGGGCGCAGCGTCCACGGAAGCCGCCCCGCCCGCGGGCGGGAGAGATTCCAAGCCGGCCAAAGGCCCCGAACCGAAGAAGGGTCCCCCCAAGGACCCCGGGGGCCGGAAGGGGTTGTTCCTTCCCGGCTGTAGCCAAAGCCTGCCCGATCTGGTTCGCTATAGCCTGCGCGACGCAAGGCAGAGCACCATCTCGCTGGCCTCCAACGTTTTTGCCATCCTACTCGGCACATTCCTGACCGCCATGCTGCTGGCTCTGCTGGGTGGCACCGAGCAGTACATTCGCTACCTTTTCCGGACCATCCCCGGGATCGACTCCGTGCAGGTCTGGGTGGACTACAGCACCGGAGAAGCGCCGATGACCGCCGAGGAAGTGAAGGGCCTATCCAATTGGCCGGGCGCGCTGGCCGCGGTCTCCAGCGTCAACCAGTTCGTGCCTCTCTTCCAGAAACCCACGCGGGAAGTGATCGCTTCGCTCTTCTCGACGCAAAAGGGGGATCCGGAAGTGATGCGGTTGCCGCTGGCCGCCGGCTCACGCGCGGTGAATCCGGAGGGATGGGACGTGATCCTCCCCATGCGGATCGCCGAGGAGTTGAACAATTTCAACCCGCAGGGTCTGGCCGGATCGACCATCACCCTGCAACTCCGGCGCTATGCCAGATCCTCCAAAGTCGAGGACGCCACGCCCACCGAGATGCTGGACTACCCCGTGCGGGTGGTCGGCGTCCTGAAAGCAAGTCCTCAGGACCGGGTATACGGTTCGCTCAACATGGTGCGGTTCGTTCGGGACTTCTCGACGGGCCGTTCCGACTACGTGGCCGTGCCCGGCGGGCGGGTGGATCCGGTCAAGATATCGGCGCGGACCTTGAACGAGAGCCTGCGGATCCATTTTGGCGGCGCGGCGGCGGCCGAAAAGGCCTTTCTCGATATGAAGCGCGGCCGTAAACAGCGATTCGAGGCTTCCTGGCCCGGCGAGAAAATGCTGTACCTGCGAGACGTGGAGACGGTTTCCACGATTGTTCTCATTGGGATCGGCTTGCTGGCGGTGGTGGCGGGAGCGGTCAGCATTTTCAACACGCTATTGGCGTCGGTCGCGCGGAAAACCAAGGAGATTGGGATCATGCGCGCGCTGGGCGTGGCCAGGCCGGATATTTTCCTGATTTTCCTCTCCCAATCGGTCATTATCGGGACCGTGGCCTGCCTGGCCGGACTGATCGTCGCCGGCATGACCGCCCTGCCCTTGAATGCCTATATCGCCGGCCGGTGGGATCAGTTGACGGACGCTATGAAAGCCATCGGCGGGCTCTGCCAATTCAGTGTGCCGATGGTTCTCGCCGTGGTCGCGGTGGTGTT
>JAPKZC010000006.1:1124-2395 GCA_026394025.1 Candidatus Solibacter sp. | reverse complement strand
TCTGCCTTGTGCGGCGCACAAATTGCTGTATGAAGCGTGGGAGCGCCTGTTGGCGACCATGGAAACCCTTGCGGGTGTACATTAAATATGAACGGGACGCAATGAAAACATACTTTAGGTGTGGAGTGAAATCGCTCTGCATTGGACTCTCCTTTTTGATCGCTTTTCCCCCGCTCCACGCGCAATTGCTCCCCACGGAGCTCAATATTGTCGTCGTGGAAGGCGAAGGCGCCATTAATAATGTCCGCCAGCGCGTCGCGCGCGCGCCAGTCGTCCGCGTCGAGGACCAGAACCACAAGCCCATCGCCGGCGCCGCCGTTGTCTTTACGCTGCCCACCGAAGGTGCTACCGGCGAGTTTTCGAATGGTGGAAAAAGCCTCACGATGATCACCGACAACCAGGGATTGGCGGCTGCCCAAAGCCTCCGCTTGAACCAGATGGCCGGCAAAGTGCCGATTCACGTAAACGCTTCATATCGTGGGCTCACCGCCAGGACATCCATCACCCAGTTCTCCGTTCTTCCCCCCGGCGCCAAGGCCAGTTCCAGTACCGGCGGCGGTCACGGAGGGCTGATTGCCGTCCTCGTGGTTCTGGGCGCGGCAGCCGCCGGTGGTGGCGCCTATTTCGCCACCCATAAGACTAGCAGTAGCTCCGGCACCGTAGTGACTCCACCCACCCCCGTCGCCATCGGTATCACCCCTGGCACGGGCAGCATCGCCGGAGGCCGTTGACCCATGAACCCAATGCGCTTGCTTAACCTTTCGTGTCTGGCTGTGTTTATCCAGCTCTCTGCCACCGCGCAGCAGGGTGGCCTTGCCTCCCCGAATCTGGGACTGGCGTACGATTCGCGCTGGAACACCATCCGGACGATTCGGGGCATTCCTGGCGCTGCGATCCTCGGAGACCCGGTGGTTGCCGGCTTCCCGCTGGTGGCGGCCGCCATTTCGCCGGGGCAGGATCTGGCACTGGTAGTATCGGCCGCCGGTCCCCAGCTACGCCTCATCCGCTTCCTCGGCGACAATCCTGCCCCGCTGCCCATCGATGGCGCCATGGACTCGCCGGACCGCATCGTTTTTAGCCCCGCGGGCCGCGCGGCACTGTTGTTCCGGAACAATCCCAGGCAGCTACAGGTTCTGACTGGGCTTGCTGATTTCCCCGCCGTCCGGGACCTGCCCGTGTCCTCGCCGATGGCCGCGATGGCAATCGGCGACGATGGCGAAGCCGTTTTGCTCGCCTCCGGCATCGAAAATGCCGACCCCGTCTGGCTGTTC
>JAPKZC010000006.1:0-1079 GCA_026394025.1 Candidatus Solibacter sp. | reverse complement strand
CTGTTCACCGGCGTTAGGGCCATACAACTGCCTTTGCCGGGCTCCATAGCCACTGCGTCATTCCGCCGCAACGCCCTTGAAATCGCGGCGGTTACGCGCAACGGCGAGGTTTACATTGTGCGCCTCGGCGGATCCGAGAACCAAATCCGCCAGGTATACACCGGCGACAACCAGACCTCCGATCCGGTTGCCGTCCAATTCTCGCCCGATGGCGCCCGCGTCTACACGGCGAATTCTCGCGGCACGCTGGCCGCGATCGATCTCCAAACCGGCTTGGCCACCGCCGTTTCCTGCCGCTGTACCCCCACCGGCCTCGAACCTCTGACTATGGGTTCTATCTTCCGCCTGACCGAAATCTCCCATCGCCCGGTGCTGCTATTCGATGGCTCGGCGCCCGATCCCCGTGTCTGGTTCGTGCCGCCAGACCTCTCCCCAGCCGAACCGCAAAGGAGTGATCGATGACCGCTCTCCAGTTCCTCCGCTCGGCGCTCGGCTTGAGTCTCCTTGCGGCCGTGCTGCCGGCGCAGACTCCGCTGACCATCGTCAACAGCAGCTTTCCGGCAGGCGCCGTCGGGCAGTTTTACGCGCAAGCACTTGCGGCCACAGGCGGACTTCAGCCCTATACGTGGTCCGCAACCGGCAACATTCCACCTGGCTTGACGGTAGGCTCCGCCGGCATCATCAGCGGTACTCCCACGACGGGCGGGACGTACGCATTTACCCTGAAAGTGGTCGATGCCCGTCTGACCTCGGTCTCCAAGGGACTCTCGATCGTCATCTCCGGCCCCGGCTCCAGCGTTCTGACCGTCGCCACCACGACGCTGCCAGCCGGCAGCGTTGGTCAGAAGTACGACGGCCAGCTTTCCGCCAACGGGGGAACGCCGCCGTACCAATGGGTTGCCGGCACCGGCTTCCCGGCCAGCCTGACACTCGGTACGGACGGCGCGGTTTCGGGCACACCCACCGCCGCCGGAACGTTCAGTTTCCCCGTGCAGGTGACGGATGCCGCGAGGACTTCCGCGACCGGCACGGTCAGCTTGACGATCAGCAATCCGCCGATCAGTATCACCACACTGGCG
>JAPKZC010000081.1 GCA_026394025.1 Candidatus Solibacter sp. | reverse complement strand
TCGTCGGCGATTGCCGCTTTGGTGGTCTCGCCGAAGCGCGCGCGTAACTTCTCCATGACGGCGGCGGCGGAACTTGCCGAAGCTTCCGTGACTACGAACGCCTTGCCGATATCGTACTGCGCCACATAGCCGCGTTTCAGCAGGCGGATGCCTAGCACACTCTCCGGCACCAGACGGAGCGACTGCTGCCCCGCGGCCGGGAACCAGGAAAGCGCCACGGGAACCTGGTCGCTGCCGGGCGCGATCTTTTCCAGCGCGGCGGTCCACACCTTGAGGGTCGCGGTGTGATCGCCCTCAGGTTCGGCGGCCACCTCCACGTAATACTGGCCCTTGGCGAAAATTGCTTTCCGCGGCACAATCTGGCCGCCCATGCCGAGTTTGGCGGACGGCTGGCGCAGGTCGCGATTGGCGGTGAACATGCCGTAGGCGGAATCGGCATCGCCAAAATCGGAGATGTCGATGACCAGCGTGACGCCGCCCTTGAGGCACGTCACCCCGTGCATGGCCTGGAAGCCATAGAGCAGATAGCCCTCGGCGTTGCCGTCCATGTATTCGAACAGGTTGTCGGCGGCGAAACTGCGCGCCTCACCTTGCGGTGTCCAGCCGGGCACTAGATTGCAGGCGGGATTGGCGGCAGCCAGAAGGCCGGCAAACAAGCCAATCCCGCAGACTAGCTTTAGCACGCGAATAGATCCTGCGCGCGGATGAGCCTCTGGGCCACTTGCACGCCGTAAGGGCACTTCACGGTGCAACTGGGGCAATCGCCGCAGCGGACCGCGGTATGCTCGGTATCCATCTCCATGAACCGCTCGCGCCCCAGAGCGAACTGGCCGTAGCCATCCGCGTAGGTGAGGAAGCGCAGCACGTCGGCCACCGGCAGGCCCTGACGGCACTGCCCGGCACACTCGCCGCACATGCGGCAGTACATGGGGCGGATATGGTCCAATTGCAGGGCGAGGAGCTTTTCATCGGCCGCGGAGAACGGTTGGGCGAACGCCTTGAGGTTATCGTCCAACTGGTCCATGTCGGTCATACTCGGGATGGTGGTGCCGACATTGGGGTTACGCAGCACCCATTTGAGCGCGGCCAGCATGGCGCCCTCCCGCTTCAACTTCTCCTGGACCACGTTGCCCGGTACGGGACGGCGGAACCCGCCGGCCATTACCTTCATGGCCACAATTCCCTTCCCCGCCTTGGCCGCCTGATCGATCACGTCGTTCATGAACGGTTCCATCGAGAAGTTATATTGCGTCAGAATGACGTCGATGTTCGCATTGGCGGTGAGGAATGGGATCAACTCCTTCTGCCCGGCGTGGGTACTGACGCCGGCGAAGCGGATCTTGCCCGCCTTTTTGGCGATCTGTTGTGCCTCGATGAGGTCGTCGGTGACATCGGCGGGCTTGTCTTTGGCGTGCAGGTACCAAATGTCCAGGAAGTCCGTGCCGATTTCCTTGAGGCTGGTATCCAAGTGCGCGAGCGCTTCCGCCTTCGTCTTACCGGCGGTCTTGCTGGAGAGGACGATGTCCTTGCGCTTCTTCTTGAGCGCGGCGCCCACCATGCGTTCGTTGTTGCCGGACTGATAGCCGCGCGCGGTATCGAAATAGGTGATCCCGATATCGGCGGCGCGTTCGACCACGCTGCCATCCGACGTGATCATGCAGCCGAACCCGACCGTGGTCACTTTCAGGCCGGTTTTCCCGAGGATCTTGTAGCGGAACTCGGGGCCGGAGGACAGCGCCTTGACAGGGCTCTGCGGCCTGGCGGGGGTCTGCTGCTCCGTTTCGGAGCGGGTAGCGGAGGCGACTGCGGGCAAGGCAAGCCCGGTGGCCAGGAAACTGCGTCGGGAACGAGTCATGGTACTTCCTCCAAAAGTACAGGATATCAGGATCTGGAACTGTCGGGACAGGCCATCTCCGTTTGTTGTCTGTCTTCCCACCAAGGCACCGTTGGGCTACAGGCGCCAAAAAGGCGATCGGCTGTCCCGCTTCCACGAGGCGGGAGCCTTGTGCCACCATCTATTCATGATTGCTTTGCTGCGCGGCGTGTTGCTGGAGAAGCATCCGAACCAGGCCATCGTGGAGGCGGGCGGCGTGGGGTACGACGTGACGATTCCGGTATCCACGTTTACCAAACTGCCCGAGTCCGGCGCGGAAGTGCGGCTGCGGATCCACACCCACGTCCGCGAGGACGCGCTGGCGCTATACGGTTTCCTGACGCAGGAGGAGAAAGCTCTGTTTGAGAAGTTGATCTCGGTGAGTGGGATCGGGCCGACGCTGGCGGTGAAGATTCTTTCGGGGCTGGCGGCGCCAGATCTGATTCTGTCGATCCGCCGCGGCGAGGTGGAAAAGCTGGTGAAGGTGCCGGGAGTCGGCAAGAAGACCGCCGAGCGCATGGTGCTGGAATTGCGCGA
>JAPKZC010000804.1 GCA_026394025.1 Candidatus Solibacter sp. | reverse complement strand
GAAGTGGCGTGAATTGCGTGAAGTAGTGAAAGGGATGGCTGTCGAGGGGATACTATGTTGCCGTGATTAGGGATCACCGTAATCTCCATCGGGTATAGTACAATCAAAAGTCAGTGGGCCACGTCGAAAGCCATTCCAGGAGTATTGTCAAAGCGGTCAGCTACCGAATTCTCGGGTCGGCGACCACTGCGCTGATCTTCTACGTGCTGACGGGGCAAGCTTCGCTCTCCCTTGGGGCGGGCGCGCTCGACATGGTGCTCAAGATCGGCGTGTATTTTGCTCACGAGCGCATCTGGAATCATATTAATTTCGGGCGCAGCACGAAGGCGCCGGAATACGAGATCTGAGGGTTGCTACGTTATACTCGTAGTTCCCGTGTTTCATTCCATTGAAAAGCAGATTGCGAGCGCCTTCCACGCGCACATACAGGTTCGCTACGGCGTCGATCTGGCGGTAAATATCGAGCAGCCGCGGCAGAGCGATTTCGGCGATATGGCCGTGCCCGCGGCGTTCCAACTGGCGAAGCAGTTGCGGCAGGCGCCCAAAAAGATCGCGGCCGAACTGGCGGCGGAGATCGGTCCGATCCCCGGCGTCGCCGCCCTGGAAGTGGCCGGCAACGGGTACATCAACATCCGCCTGGACCGTGGCGCCTATGCCGCGGACCTGATGCGCGGCGAGAGCCCGGCGGCGGCGGACTCGGACGAGAAGATCATCGTCGAGCACACCAACATCAATCCCAATAAGGCGGCGCACATCGGCCACCTGCGCAACGCCACGCTGGGCGACACGTTCGTGCGCATGATGCGCTCTGGCGGCCAGCGCGTCGAAGTGCAGAACTATATCGACAACACCGGCGTGCAGGTGGCGGACGTGGTGGTGGGCTTCCACTACCTGGAAAAGAAGAGCCTGGCCGACGTGCAGGCGCTGCTGGCCGACCCGGCGGTGCGCTTCGATTATTACTGCTGGGATCTTTACGCGCACACGTCGAGCTACTACAAGGACCATCCCGAATCGCTGCCCTGGCGGAGCGCCACGCTGCACGCCATCGAAGCCGGAGAAGGCGAAGTCGCCGAACTGGCGCACCTAGTGGCGGATGCCGTGGTCAAGGCGCACCTCAAGACAATGCTCCGGCTGGACGTGGAGTACGACGTGCTGCCGCGCGAAAGCGAAATCCTGCACCTGAAGTTCTGGGCCTCGGCGTACGAATTGCTGAAGGAACGCAAGGCGATTTACTTCGAGACCGAGGGCAAGAATCTGGGCTGCTGGGTGATGCCCGGACTTTCCGAAGAGGGCAAGGTGATCGTGCGCTCCGATGGCACGGTGACCTACGTGGGCAAGGACATCGCCTACCAGCTCTGGAAATTCGGGCTGCTGGGCAAGGATTTTTACTATCGCCCGTTGCAGACGTATGCCGACGGCCGCGTACTCTGGGTGACCACCGATGAGCCGGCCGCCGCCGGGCAGCAGTTCGGGCACGGCACGCGCGTCTTCAACGTGATTGACGCGCGGCAATCGTATTTGCAGGACGTGGTGGTGGCGGGGTTGCGCGCGCTGGGCTACCACCAGCAGGCGGACCAATCCGTCCACTTCAATTACGAAATGGTGGCGCTGTCGCCCCGCTGCTGCGCGGACCTGGGCATACCGTTATCCGAGGAAGACCGCAAGCGGCCGTACGTGGAAGTCTCGGGCCGCAAGGGGCTGGGCGTGAAGGCTGACGACCTGATGGACAGCCTGATCGCCAAGGCGCTCGAAGAGGTGAGTTCGCGGCACCCCGACGACGCAGCGGAGAAAAATCTGCACGTCGCCACCCAAATCGCCATCGCGGCGTTACGCTATTTCCTGCTGAAGTTCACCCGCAATACGGTGATCGCGTTCGACTTGCAGGAAGCCTTGAGCTTCGAGGGCGAAACTGGTCCTTACGTGCAATACTCCGCGGTGCGCGCTCGCAACATTCTGCGCAAGCTGGAGGAGCGGGGTGAGCAGCTTCCCGACTTCGCGAGCGAACTCGATACTCAGGCGATGGCGCGTCAGCTCGCGAGCGAAGATTTCTGGCAGATGCTGCTGGCGGCTTCAAAGGTGGATGCGGCGGTGGAGAGCGCGGTGCAATCGGGCGAGCCGGCCCACGTGGCGAGGTACGCCTTCCAACTGGCGCAG
>JAPKZC010000167.1 GCA_026394025.1 Candidatus Solibacter sp. | reverse complement strand
TGAGGGAGATCCTCATCCGGCCCGAATTCCAGAAGGAAATGAGCACCGCTGAGCTGCATCACCTGATTGGCAGATACGCCGCCGAATGGGAACGGAAAGCCGGCCTTGAAGACGTCTCAGTGCTGGCGGCGGCATATCGCGCGGGGGTGCCCTGCTACACTTCCTCGCCGGGCGACTCGACCATCGGCATGAACGTCGCCGGTCTGGAATTGCGCGGCAACAAGCTGCGCATGAACCCCTCCATTGACGTCAACGAGACTACCGCCTACGTGCTCGCGGCCAAACGCAGCGGCGGTAAGAGCGCCGTGGTGCTGTGGGGCGGCGGCAGCCCGAAGAACTTCATGCTTCAGACCGAGCCGCAGATCCAGGAAGTGCTCCGGATCAAGGAATACGGCCAGGATTACTTCCTGCAGGTGACCGACGCGCGTCCCGACACCGGCGGGCTCAGCGGCGCCACGCCCAGTGAGGCCGTGAGTTGGGGCAAGGTGGACCCGGACCGGCTGCCCGATGCCGTAGTCTGTTACACCGACACCACCATTGCCATGCCGCTACTCACGCATTATGCGCTCTCGAAGCGCGCGCCCCGTCCGTCCCGCCGCCTTTACGAACAGCGTGAAGAGATGATCAAGGCGTTGACCAGAGAGTACTTCCTTCACAACCCGGTGAAGATGGCCGACGGGTCCGAGCCCCCCGACTAAGCTGATGACCAAGAAGCTGCTGCTCGAATTGGCGCGGAAGCACGGTACCCCACTGGTCGTCGTCGACCACGACCTCCTACGCCAGGGCTATGCAAGCTTTCGAAGGCACCTGCCGAAAGTACAAGCCTACTATGCCGTGAAGGCCAACCCGGCGCCCGAGATACTGCGGACGCTCTACCAAGCCGGTGCAAGTTTCGACGTTGCCTCGCTGGCGGAATTCCTGCTGGTCCACACGCTCATCGAGCACTTGCCGGACAAAGAGCGGCAGGATTACATCTGGGATAAGATCATCTACGCCAACCCGATCAAGCCGCGTGAAACGCTGATGGCCCTGAACCAGTACAAGCCGCTGATCACCTTCGACAATAGCGAAGAGTTGCGGAAGATCAAGCGCTACGCGCCGGCAGCCGGCCTGGTGTTGCGCCTGCGGGTGCCGAACACCGGTTCGATGGTGGAACTATCCTCCAAGTTCGGCTGTGACACAGGTGAGGCGGTGGACTTGATCCTGGAAGCGTTTCGAATCGGGCTGGAGGTGGAAGGACTGAGCTTCCACGTCGGGAGCCAATGCACTAACTTCGACAATTTCGTCCAGGCGCTGAATATCTCGGCTGCGGTTATGACACGTCAAGCCGTTCAGCGCGCTGGCCAGGAAGATCAACTCCGAGATCGACCGGCTGTTCCCGAAGGACATCGAGATCCTGGCCGAGCCGGGCCGGTTCCTGGTGGCGAGCACCGCCACCTCGATCTCACGTGTCATCGGTAAAGCGATGCGCGACGGGAAGCGATGCTACTACATCGATGACAGCGTGTACCACACCTACTCCGGAATCATATTCGATCACTGCCAGTACCGAGTGAAGGCGTTCAAGCGAGGCACGGCCGAGATCTGCACGATATTCGGGCAGACTGGCGACGGTATGGACACGATCGCCCAATCGGAAGAACTGCCGGAACTGGAAATCGACGACCTGCTCTACTCGGAAGACATCGGCGCCTACTCCAATGCGTCGTCGACGTGGTTCAACGGCTTCGCTCCAGCAAAGGTCGGCCATGTGAACTACCCGGCCTGATAGAACACACGCTCGGCGTGTCGCGGCTCTGGACGGGGCTTTCCGGATGTCCTTGACGATCGGCCTTCCACACTGTTGCGGTTTCGTTAAAACTCCGGTGGCAGTTGCCGGCGTTTTCGCTCCCATATAATCAAGGTGATGGCGACCACGGAAGAGCAACTGTTGCGCCTCGCCGAGATTCCCAATTTAACTGTTTCCGGGCAGCCCCCGCTCGCGCGCCACACCCGATTCGGCCACGGTGGACCGGCCGATCTCTTTGCGGAGACCCGCGACCAGCAGCCGCTCATCGCAGCAATTGCCGCCGCCCGGCAGAGCGGCACCCAGGTCTGTGTCACGGGCGGCGGCACCAACCTGATCGTGTCCGATCAGGGGTTCCGTGGACTGGTGCTGCGATTCTCCGAGGACACGCTGCTCGCCGATGGCCCACGCATTACGGCCGGGGCCGGGGCTGTGCTTCAGGACCTTGTCGATTTTGCCAACCATCACGCGCTCCAGGGCCTGGAAACTCTCGCCGGCATCCCCGGATGGGTGGGTGCGGCGGTCTATGGCAATGCCGGCGCTTACGGACATTCCATCTCGGAGCGCGTCGCCGCGGTCCGCTTCTTCGATGGCGCCAGGGTGTGCGTGTTCGACAACCAGCAGTGCGAGTTCCGTTATCGTGAAAGCATCTTCAAGCGCCACAAGGAGTGGGTCGTCTTCCAGGTGGAGTTCGAACTCGACGCGGCGGTGGCCGGGGAACTCGAACAGATCTCAGCCGGCATCCTCAAGACACGCAACGAGAAGTTTCCACCCACTATGAAATGCGCTGGCAGCATTTTCAAGAACTTCCTGCTGCGTGAGTTGCCGCCGGCGGTGGCGGCAGGGGTGCCGGCCGCGGTGGTGCGGGAGGGCAAGATACCTGCCGCCTGGTTCCTCGAACAGGTGGGCGCCAGGGGCATGCAACTCGGCGACCTTCACGTGGCTGCATATCACGCCAATCTGATCTACAATGCGGGTCAGGGCACGGCGCGCGAACTCTGTGAGCTGATCGCCGAACTGAAACGCCGCGTGCGCGATCGCTTTGGCATCGAAGTGGAAGAAGAGGTGCAATACGTGGGTTAGCGGCACAGCCCGAATCATGACGCTTCTTGCGCTTCTCAGCGTCCCCCTGGCCGCCGCGGACCTCCATGACGCCGTACTGTCCGGCGATCTCGAGCGCGTCAGGCAGGAGATCGCCGCCGGCGCCAACGTCAACCAGCCCGGCCAGATGGGCGCCACTCCGTTGCATGACGTGGCCTGGAGCGGCAATCGTGAAATCGCCCTCTATCTACTGGAGCATGGCGCCAACGTCAAGGCCCGTCACACCGAGGGTGGTTCCCAGCCTCTCGCGTACGCCTGCATCAAGAACGATATTGCGATGGTCGAGCTGCTGCTGGCCCACGGCGCGGACGTCCGCGCGGCCGATAACTCCGGCGCCACGCCGCTGCACCTCGCCGTGGACCGCGGTTACCAGCCCCTGGCCGAGTTGCTGGTCGCCCGCGGCGCCGCGGTGAATGTCCGCGACAAGGCCGGCAGCGCGCCTCTTGATGAGGCCGCCCGGCGCGGCTTCCGCGCCATCGCCCAGATGCTGATCCAGCACGGCGCGCAGGTCGACCAGGCCGACCCGGCCACCGGCGCCACCCCGCTCAGTGAGGCCGCCCGCAAGGGCCATCGTGAACTGGTTGCCCTGTTGCTTGCCAGTGGCGCGGATCCCACACGTCGCGACAACTCCGGCGCCAGCCCCATCGAGAATGCCGCCCGCGGACGCCACGCGGAGACCCTGGAACTTCTGATTGTCGCCGCCGGACCCGCCGCCA
>JAPKZC010001113.1 GCA_026394025.1 Candidatus Solibacter sp. | reverse complement strand
CTGGCAGCCGTGCAACTGCCTGCGCATGCCTGAGACGACACGTTTTCAGGAGAGCCGGATGCCGGGAAATCCGCTTGTCCGGTTCGACGAGGGGAGAGTGGGTCGCACCGCAAGGTGTCGCCCTCTCTCCTACTCTACCGAACGAGGCCCCTGCGCAGAAGAACTGCCCGCCAACAGCAGCGTCCTCGACACGGTGCGCCGCGCCTGTTCCTGCGACCTGGTGATCTCGATGGACACCAGCGTCGTCCATATGACGGCGTCGGCCGGCGTGCCCACCTGGATGCCGCTGCACAAGCTGAACTACTGGCCCTGGATCATGACCGATGCGGAGCACACGGTCTGGTATCCGTCGATGCGGGTGTTCCGGCAAGACGGCGAGGGGTGGGAAGGCGTGTTCCGCGAGATCGCAGAACAGTTGCAGTTGAAGGTTCGAGAGGAATAAACGATGGCCTACAACACACAGATTTCCGATGCGGCGGCAAACGCGGCAGCCAATGCGGTCGCCGCGCTGGCGAATTCGGGCTACCTCAAGATGTATACGGGCTCGCAGTCGGCGAACGCCAACAAGGCATTGTCAGGGCAGACCCTGCTGGCCACGCTGACGTTCTCCGCGACGGCGTTCGGTAACGCCGCGGCCGGCGTGGCGACGGCCAATGCCATCGGCGCAGATACGTCGGCGGACGCCAGTGGGACCGCGACGTGGTTCCGGGTGCTGAAAAGCGACGGGACTTCGGTGGTGTTCGACGGCACGGTCGGCACCAGCGGCTGCAATCTCAACATGAACAGTAACGTGATTTCGGCGGGCGCATCCGTCTCGGTTACGGCTCTGACCTACTCCATCCTCGAAGCCGGGACGTAAAGCACCAACGCAGAGCGACACCAACACAAAGCGTCCTCTGCCATGGCGACAGATACTTACACCGTAGCCAGCACCTACACCTGGACCTGTCCCTCCGGGGTCACCTCGGTAAAGATCGAGTGTTGGGGCGCGGGAGGTGGCGGCGGCGCAGCGGGTTCCGGATCGGGCCAGAATGGGTGCGGCGCCGGAGGCGGCGCGTACGCGAGGAAGAACTCGTATGCCGTCACGCCGGGAACCGGCTATACGGTCGTCGTCGCGGCGGCCGGCGCGGGCGTTTCTGTCGGCAACGGCGGCAATGGTGGCACCAGCAGTTTTGCGAGTTCGGCCTGTTCCGCAGACGGCGGCATCGGGGGCGGCACTCCTTACGGTACTCCGGGAGGCACGGGGGCAACGACCGGCGTTGGCGACGTAATCCACAACGGCGCCAATGGAAACACGCAAAACAGTTCGTACGGCGGCTACGGGGGTGCATCGGGTGGGACGGACAGCAATGCGACCACCAACACGGCGGTCGCTGGAGGCGGGCCGGGCGCTTACGCAGGGTACGGTAACTCTCCCGCATCGGGGCCTGGCGGCGGTGGAGGCGGCGCTGCGTACCAGCAGAATTGGGGCGGCAATGGGTGGGCGGGGCAGGTTGTCCTCACCTACACCCCGGCATTCACCGGATCGGGCTCCACGTCCACCCCCGGTGCGTCTGCTGGGTCCGGCGCGGCGGCGTTCACCGGGTCGGGCGCAACATCGGACCGTGGCGCTTCGGCGGGGACTGGAACGCAGTCGTTCACCGGAACCGGTGCCGGGACCTCCCGGGCGGGTTCGGCGGCAACGGGTACGCAGGCGTTCGCCGGGACCGTAGCATCGTCCAGCAAGGGCGCCGCGGCAGGCACGGGCGCGGAGGCGTTTACCGCGACGGCAGCGTCTTCCAGCCGGCCCGCGTCGGCGGGCACGGCCGAGGCCACCTCGTTGTGGGGCTCCGGCGCGTCGGCCACCAGGACATCTGTTGGGGGGGCCGCCGCACAAGGCTTTTCCGGCACCGGGACGGCTTCCATCCGCAGCAGCCTGGGCGGTACCGGGGTGCAAGAGGCCACCATCGGCGAGCTATCGAACTCGTCCACCGTGAACGGCTCAGGAGCGCTCTTGTTCCTGGCCACGGGCGCGGGTAGTACAGTCGCCGGCGCGGCGAGGGGCGAGGGGTGGCACGGCGCGCTGCCGATCCACTTGTGGCCGCGCGCGCGAAGGCCGGCGTTCTATCGCAGACCGTTTTAACAGGAGAACAGCAAACATGGCAACGTATCTCGAACTGGCAACCTTGGCGAACGATTCGAGCTTCCTGCTTCGCATCGGGTACGCAATCGGCAAATATGCCGCCTACATCTTTAACGAAAGTGGGGGGACCACCAACCACACGGAACGCCTGAACTGGGCTCTGAGTGCCACCGCCAACATTCCGCTCATGCAGTCCCTGCTGGTACACGAAATCTGCCGCGACAGCAACGTGGTCGCCGGCCTGGAGGCAGTGTCGGATGTGAATCTGCAGACCGCCACGGAGACGGCCGCCAACAATCGGATCCTGGCGCCGATCAGCTACGCGGACCTCAACGCCCTGGCGAATGACAACGCATTCGTCCGGCGCATCCAGATCGCCGTGGGGCGCTTCGCGAGTTATGTGCTGAATGAAGACCCGGGCACGCCCAACCACGCGCCTCGCTATGCCTGGTCGCGGAACGCCATTCTCAACACGCTGCCCATCGCCAGCGCGCTGGCGCCCACCATCGTGATGAATTCGACGGTGGCGGCAAAGCTGGCGGGCACGTCCGACGCAGAGATTCAATCCGCAGTCGAAGTTCAGATCGCCCTGTTGATGCTTTGACCGGAGGGATCCAATTATGCCGGAGCGCGGCATAGTCGTCCCACCCAGCGACCCGGAAGATGCGGTACGAGACACGGTAGTCCTCGGGGGAGAGGACTACCGCTGGCTCATCATGCGCCAGTTGATCGAGAACCGCGTCGCCTTGCAGGGTATCAGCGAGCATCTGGCGCGGCTCAACGGTTCCGTCGCCGAACATGCCATCTCGATCCGCGCGACGGAG
>JAPKZC010000659.1 GCA_026394025.1 Candidatus Solibacter sp. | reverse complement strand
GACGAATTCGCCGCCGCCTTCTCCGAGGTCCACTCCACCGCCGAGCGCCTGCTGGCCCGTTGCGCGATCGACATGCACCCGACCTACTTCGAGACGGTCACGGCCATGGCGTTCCTGCTCTTTCGCGAGCGCGGGGCGGACACGGTGGTGCTCGAAACCGGCATGGGCGGCCGCCTCGATGCCACCAACGTGGTCGACCCCGTCCTCTCCGTCATCACCCCGATCGACTTCGACCACGAGAAGTTCCTCGGCACCACCATCCCGCAAATCGCCTACGAGAAAGCGGGCATCATGAAATCCGGCCGGCCCGTCGTGGTCGCGCGCCAGCACGCCGACGCCGCCCGCGTGATCGCCTCGGAAGCCCGGCTTCGCGGTTGCCGCCTGATCCGCGCCGCCGACTGGCGCGTCGACCATCTGGCCGTGAATCCCTATGGCAGCCGCTTCCGCGCCATCGGCCCGCAGGCGAGCGTCCAGGTCGAATGCCCACTGATCGGAGCCCACCAGGTGGAAAACTCGCTCACCGCCATCGCCGCGCTCAGCGAACTCGGCCTGACCCCGGACCAGATCGGCGCCGGCATCGCCGCCACCACCTGGCCCGGCCGCCTGGAGCGCGTCGCCAGCGCGCCCGACATCTTCCTCGACGGCGCCCACAACCCCGCCGGCGCACGCGCCCTCTCGGGCTACATCCGCCGCTTCCACCACCAGCGGCGCAAGATCTGGCTGGTGTTCGGCGCCATGCGCGACAAAGACCTGCACGCCATAGCCCCGCTCCTGTTCCCGCTCGCCGCGGAGCTCATCTTCACCACACCGAACCAAACCCGCGCGTTCCGCACCGAAGAGATCCGCGACCTCACCGCCGAAACCCGCGCCTGCCTTGCCCCTAGCGTGCCTGAAGCCGGGGCTCTCGCCCGGCAGGCCGCGCCCGGCGACGTCGTCTTCATCACCGGTTCGCTCTACCTGGTCGGGGAAGCGCGCGCCCTGCTCGTGGCATAATCGGGATTCGGCTGCGCGATGTCTTCTTCCTATCTGTTCGCCCTGCTGGTGCGCGCTCCCCTGATCATCCTCTCGACGGTCGTCATGGGAACCATCAGCCTGATCACCGCTTTCCGCGACCCCAGCGGCCGCCGGCAGCTCGCCGTCGCCCGGTCCTGGGCGCGGATGCTGCTGTTCGCCGCCGGAGTCCGGGTCACGGTCGTGGGGGCCGAGAAGATCGACCCCAATGCCAGCTACGTTCTCTCGCCTAACCACGTCAGCTACATGGACACGCCTGTCCTGCTCAGCTACGTCCACGCGAACTTTCGCTTCCTCGCCAAGCAGGAGCTTTTCGCCATTCCCTTCCTCGGCGGCCACCTGAAGCGCGCCGGCAACGTCAGAGCCCCGGGCCGCCCTGCGCGTGCTCAGCGCCGCTGGCAAGGCCATGCGCGAGCAGGGCCTCTCCATGCTCGTCTTCCCCGAAGGCGGGCGCTCGGAAGACGGCGAACTGCAGGAGTTCAAGGACGGGGCCGCCTACCTTGCCATCAAGAGCTGCGTGCCTGTCCTGCCCATCGCCCTCATCGGCGTCCGCGACATCCTGCCCATGCACTCGCACCACATCCGGCCCGGCCGCGTCACCCTGCGCATCGGCGACCCGATCCCGACCGTCGGCCTCGGCAACGCCGACCGCGCCGCCGTCACGGCCCGCCTGCTGGCCGACATCCAGGCCTTGCGCAAATTGGGTCACACCTGAAGCACTATCTAAAGATAGGGTTCCCGCCAACGGGCCCGACGCGCCAGAATCCGGACAGCGCCAGCTACCGAAGAGGAGCCCGAATGAAGAGAACTCTAGTTGTCCTTGCCGCCGCCCTGATGGCCGGCTGCGGGGCGGACGTGGTCAAGACGGCCGACGCGACGGCCGAGATCAAGCCGGTCGTCGAGAAATCGCTCGCTGCCTGGATGACACTCGACGTCACCAAGGTGGCGCCTTTCTACGCCAAGGAAGCGACACTCGCCTTCTACGACGTCTCGCCCCTGAAGAGCGTCGGGTGGGAGGCCTACGCGGCCGAATCGAAGAAATTCTTCGAGACCACGAAGTCGCTGAAGGTCAAGCTGAACCCCGACTTCAAGGCT
>JAPKZC010000431.1 GCA_026394025.1 Candidatus Solibacter sp. | reverse complement strand
CTCAGCCCCTCTACACGCTATTCCGCTCGGTCCTGGCAGCCCGGCAGGATTGTTGCCGCGTTCGCGTGCCGGTGGATGATCGGGCAGCCGGGGAGGCGGCGCTGAAGCGCGAGCGCTGTTTGCGGTGTGTACGAATTGAGGCTGCCTGGAGATCGGTATGAGAACTACGCTTGCAGTACCGCAGCACACCACATCGGCGCCGTCGGCCGCATGGCATCCGGCGCCCGACCCCGCCACGCGCCGACGCATTCGCGAGGCCCTGGCTCCCCGGCAGTCCTCGATCAAAGCCGGCGCGGAACTGGAGGAAGCGGTTGAGTGCGCCAAGGGCGCAGGCCGGACGCTCGATGGTTCCATTCTCGCCCGGATGGAGTCTGCATTCGGCTCGGAGTTCCGCGGCGTGCGAGTGCACACTGGGCCGGAAGCCGAAACTCTCGCCCGCGGCCTCAACGCGCGCGCATTCACCTCGGGAGAGGACATCTTCTTCCGCCAGGGTGAGTACCAGCCGGCGACGGGCGAAGGCGAGAAGTTGCTGGCGCACGAACTGGCGCATGTGGTGCAGCAAAAGCAAGGCAGGGTTGCCGCGCCGCAGGGAAAAGGGGGCGCCGTGGCGGAGGACAAGGACCTCGAGTCGGAGGCGGACCGGATGAGCGAACAAGCATGCGCCGGGATGAAAGTGCAGCGCAGCGGCATTGCCACTTTCAGATCGTCTCAGGTGCGAGAGATCCTGCTGCAACGCCAGACTGCTCCAGGGAAGGCAAGGGCCTCCGAAAGCTCGGACGTGAAGGAACAGATGTGCACCGTGCTCGCGGTTGAGGATGTGGCCGGCGCCTGGACGTACATCCTGGCCGAGCAGAAAGATGGGGTCGGCGAAGTATGGGAGGATATGCGCCGTCCGAAGAAGCCGAGCGTGGAAGAAGACCTCCTGAGGCTGGGGCTGGACGTACTGCTGGGCGCGACTTTCGGTTTTATTGGCATTTATGCAGCCAATGCGGCGGAAAAGTATGTCTCAAAGCTGGTCGTAGCAAAGGCGGCCGAGGCGAGCACGGGTCAGTTCCGCGGGGAGGGAGGGGGTTTCATCAGCAAGGCTGAGGGTACAGCCGCTATTGAGTCGGCCAAGTTGTTTGCGAAAGCCTGGGGCGATTTTGCCAAGGACGCTGCGAAAGCCGCGGCAAAAGACGTGATCGGTGGCCAGATAAAGGGTATCGGTCAAGGTTCAGTGCCCGATTCGCCTGGCGGGAAAGGGGGAGGGAAGATCAGCAGTGGCCGGGCGGCCGACATGTTCTTTGGAACCATGTCCCAAGCCCTGAACCAGGCAGCCAAGGCGGCCTCCGAAGCGGCCCGCAAAAAGGGTAGAGAACTCATCGCGATGCCCCACGGTCTGCAAATCGCGGAACTGGAAAAACAGGGACTCGACGTGATGTTTCGCCGGGCGAAGGAAGACCAGAAACGGGCGGCGGTTTCCTCCTGGCTGAATTACCAGGCCCAGGCCGACGGCCGCGGAGTCGAGGAGTCACCACAGGGCAGACTGGGTACCAACATGTCGCCGGGCAGCGATCCGCTATTCTTCGACACCCCGGGAGTGCTGTATGTGGATTGTATTCCCGGCGGTGCTCCCAAAGTCACCGGCATGCGGATCAAAGGCTCCACGGACCTGGTCGTGAGCGCGCTTAAGGGAAGGCAGCTGAAGTCCTTGCAGATTCCGATTCTCGTAAGGTTCTCGTACGGTAAGAACGACTTCAGTTTGAGGATGAACGAGAACGGCAAGGTGAGTTGGGATAGAGCGGCTGAACTGTATGGAGAACAGATCTGGCTCGAACTCGGAGGCGGGCAACTCAACATGGGCCGCGAAGGCAGGCGGTACTATTCCGGAGATGACGCTCAGCTCATAAAAGGCATGAACGTCATGATGAAAGGGGTGATTGGCGAGTTGAAGGTGGACGACTACCTGAAAGCCAATGTGTCAAATTGACGGGGCAGGGACACGGCTCCAATATCACGGATACGCGTGCGTGGAAGTCGGCTGCTGCTTCTCCAGTCCCGGCAGCCGCTTGATCCGGTCACGCGCGCGATATTTCATACGCGTTCTGGCCAGGGTTTTTCGGGTGTGCGGATTCACACCGGCAGGGATGCCGACGGCTCCGCCGAAGGCGGCAGCGCCTTGGCCTACACGCTGGGCAGTCACGTGGTGTTTCGGGACGGGGAATTCGCGCCGGCATCGGAGAAGGGCTGGCGCCTGCTGGCGCACGAGTTGGCGCACGTGATCCAGCAGAGGCATGCCACGGGCAAGCGGACTTCAGATTGGCGCCGCCGATGCCCCCGCTGAGCGCCAAGCGCGGCAGGGAATCCCGGTCCAGACGATGCAGCGCGTGCCTGCCGGCATGGTGCAGCGGCAGCCGGAACCGGCCGCCGCACGGACACCTATTTGAAGTCATGCAGTGCACAGGTGGAGTTTGGCCGCTGAGAACAAGCACATTCGAACCGCGGCAGGACGCACGGGCTCCTGCATGCTTCTTACCCGCAATGCCGGACCCGGCCGGCCGGCGCCGCGTGCGACCGAGAGGCGCTCACTGCGCCCACCGCCAAGCTGCATCGCGCTAGAGAGGTCGAGACCGTCGAGCAGGTGTTGCGTGAACCGGGCCGGACGCTTGAGGACCCGATGGGGGATTTTCTACCTACAAGCTTTCATCATGACTTCAGCGGAGTTCGGATTCACGACAGTGCCGCTGCCGCGGAATCCGCGCGCGCGCTGAACGCTCATGCCTATTCCGATGGTGGCCACATCGTCTTTGGACCCGGCGAATGCCGGCGGGGCACACCAAGTGGCATGCGCCTGCTGGCGCATGAAGCCGCGCGCGTGATGCAGCAGAACTTCGAAGTACGGACAGATTGCGGCCACACTGCGCAATTTGAATCCGGAACCGGATCCGGCACACTTGGTTGTCGGAAGCGAAGGCTGACTGCTCCAGCGGAAGGCCACCAGCGCCGGTTCCTTCCAGACGCTGGGGGAGGTGTCGCTGAAGTACCTGAACAAACCCGGGAGCAAGGATAGGCTGGCTTCCGCCAATCCCGCGATCAGAACCCCGGACGCACTCGAGCCGGACGACACTATCGTGTTCCGGACGATCTGCTGACCAAGCCTGTCGTCGAGGAACCGGGCTTGCCGGAGCATCGGAAGGCCATCCGAGGCGGCGAGGTGGTGGTCGCAGGCGACGACGCCAATGTTCTCTATCTGGGCATTGGGACGCACGAGGCCGCTACCGCAAACTGGCTGGCGTCGCAGCACTGGGACCCGTCCGGAAGAACCGCGGCGGCACTCGCGAAACTCTACAAGGGCAAGAAATATTCAAAGAGGATCATGCAAACCTACGTTGAGTTCCTCTCGCGCAGCACGGGGGCGTGGAAGATCCGCTTTTCCCGAGGATCCGCGCTACGCGTCGCACATTATCCATCGGTCATGAGAAGATGGCGTAAAGGAGGTTCGAGCACGGCGACCACGCTGGCGGAAGCCAGACTATGAGAACCGGCTCTTTTTTGAAGCGCAGCCACGGGGCTCACCGGCGCCGGCAGGGTTCTTACACCCCGTGTCCAATCAAGCCGAGCGGCGCCGCGTCCGGGAGGCGCTGGTGCAGCCGCGGGCGGCGCCGGTAGTTCCCTCAGGGGCCGGGCGGGAACCCCTGTGTTCAGAAGACGTTCCTCGCATCGTTCGCGAGGTTCTGCGCTCGCCCGGCCAGCCGCTCGATGTGGCGATGAGTTCGTTCATGGAAGCGCAGTTCGGACATGATTTCAGCCGCGTGCGCGTGCATACGGACGGGCCAGCGGCAGAGTCGGCGCGAGCCGTGGATGCCTTGGCCTACACCGCCGGTTGCGACGTCGTCTTTGAGTCGGGGCGTTACGAACCAGGCACCGCGGACGGACGCCGGCTGCTGGCGCACGAGTTGACCCACGTAGTGCAACAGAGCTTGGGTGTCCATCTGAAGAACGGTATCGGCGAGCCGGACGATCCCTATGAGCAACAGGCGGACCAAGTGGCGGAGCACGCGGCGCAAGGGGACTCCGTCGCCGCGGCGATCCTCGATCGGCGGATACCGGCTGCCGCCTCTGCGCTTTCCACCCCCAGCCCCCGGCCGGCGGCGATTCCGCTTCAAAGGCAAAGCGGCGAATCCAGGGGCTATGGCGTCAGACACGCCCGATGGCCTTCGGAGGAAGAGGAAACTACCCGCTCGGAACAAGCGAAATACGACTACGGGATGGAGTGCCTCGGAACATCTGTTATGTACGTGATTCAGAGCTACGGGCTGGTCCCTCCAACTATGAAACGCGAGGAATTCGAATACGCGTTCACCCCTCTGAAGCCTAAGTCCTGCGACAGCACGAAGAAAGCTGCGATCACAGTGGCAGGGAAGGAAGTGGGACAACAAGTGGCGGACAAGTGGATCAAGGCAATGCCTGTGGATCTCTTCACCAAGGTGCTGCAGCCAGAGGGAGCCCCCGCGATCAATACCAGCGTCGGACCGGCGACAGCAACGGAAGCTACCCTGCGGGGAGCGGAGCGGGGTGGGTTCGATTCCTCAGTTGTGATGGCGCGGATGCCCGCCATCCTGGAGGCGTTCAAGATACAGTCCCAGCAGCCAGGCTACGATTTCATGAAGGAGTACATCCCCGCGTCGGGAGTAAGTTACCAGCCGAAGTCAGGGGACAATATGCCGGGGAGTGGTTGGGTGGAGTGTTCGAAAGCCCTGAAGGAAAACGTCATCAAAGCCGCCTATTTCAAGGCGGGAAACACCGTGATCGCCGGGGTTCGTTATGGAACCCTGGGCCGTGGCCACTTTGTCGTGATCGTACGGGAAGCCGAACAGATTAAGGACTTGAAACAGTTGGGTGACGAGAAAAGAAAGAAAGTTGACAGTGCGGCCCAGCAAGGTTATGCCGGTCTCGTCTATCGAGCGGACGATCCATGGTATCCGTCGTTCCAGGTCTATGTCGTCGTCGGCGCAACTTTCGACATATTAGGTCCGGACGAGGATGGTTACGTCCTCTACAGCCTGGTGCCCGGCAGTGCCTACCAACGGACTAACTGGGAGTAGCCACTGCATTTAGTCGGCCGTGCGGGTGGACAATCGAGAATCCGAGTAGACGGAGGGGGCGAGGTGGACTTTTGAGAACGAACTCTCTTGAACCACACGGGCACGCCGCATCGGCGCCGGCGGGCTTATTCCGGGTAATGCCGGATCCCTCATGGCAGCGCCGCATACGAGAGGCACTGGTGAATCCGAAGAGCGGACGCCAGGAACCCTGTTCATCCGGGATGTTCCGCCGGAAGTCCGCCGCATCCTGCGCTCAGCCGGCGAGCACGCCAGCGCCGGTAACGACCACCTGGAGAGGGGCTTTTCCGAGGGCTTCGACAACATCGCCGGACACACGGCTGCCAAGGCGCTCGAGACCGCGTACCCGGTGCATGCGCTGCCCGATGCGTTGGGCCCCCACCTCCCCGCCGGCGTTGGCCTCGTGCAGAGCCAGGAAGATCCGGATTCCGAGCCGTTTGACCCGCACTGGGAGGACGCGGTGAAGCGAGCCATCTCCAGTCCCGGTCAGCCGCTCGATCCGGTGACGCGCGCCACATTCCCTATGCGTTTTTGCTGGGATTTCCAGAAGGTGAGGATCCACACCGGCAAGGACGCCGACCGCTCCGCCCAAGGCGTCAACGCCCTGGCCTACAAGCTGGGCAATCACGTGGTGTTTCGCGATAGGGAATTCGCGCCGACATTGGGAAAGGGCCAGCGCCTGCTGGCCTATGAGTTGGCACACGTGCTGCAACAGGGCGCGGCAGGCCCGGAACGGATCCCGCGTTCCCATTTCAAAGCGCGAAACGCGGCCTCCGCTTCGGTGAGTTGCATGTGCTGCGACCATAAATGCTCAGCGGTTTCGGCCTTGAGGTTGGTGCGAAGCATATAGGAGCCTTCGCGCAGTTTCCGCCAGCTCCGGCGATCTTCTTTGACTTTTCAGAACAGGCGTACGCCCTCGGGTGTGTCACGCAGCGCCACCTAGCCCATCCGATCGTTCTTCTTCACGCTCTGGGTGATCAGTTTTACTTGGCGTGGATTGGCCACGATCACTTCGTGCCCCAACCCTCCCAGGCGCCGGGTGAATTATTGCAGCGGGAGTTCGAAGTAGAAGATCTCTTTGCCGCTGGCGGCTTCGTAGAGGCCGCTCAGGTAGAGCGAGGAATTGCGTTGCAGGCCAGTCTGGAAGTAGAGGAAGCCGCTGGCGGATTGTCCGGGCGGAAGCATCTGCGCGGCCAGGGCGCGGCCCTCGACCTCCCAGGCGTCCAGAGGGTTCTTCTTGGATTTGAGCACCTTGACTCTGCCGGCTGGGCCTTCGATTGCGCCGGGGCGCTGGGGGGGCTTGAGGTAACGCACATCCTTGGCGGGGGTGGCTTCGACGCGTTCGCGGTTGGGGCCGATGTACTCCAGCTTAAGGCGGTCGAGGCGGATGGCCTTATCGCTATCGTTCTGGATGACGACCAGCACGGGGAGGATGCCCCAGTGATTGGGGTCGAGTTTGCCAAAGGCGAGCTTCACCTTATCGGTGGTGACGTAGGGGTCCGCAGCGATGGTAATCTGTGCGTTGCTCTGGTGGCTGGCGTAACTGGCGGCGGGGGCGGCCTTAAAGGGCGTCTCCTTGTCCGCTGCAAAGCCCGCGGATATACTCAAGAGAAGAGCCAAGTTTTTGAAAACAAAAGGCATCTATTTCCTCTACCGGATCCTGCAGGCGGGCGCGCTGCCCGCCCTCCTATTGTATTTCGCATTTCGCGGCTTAGGGAAGCGCTCTTACTGGCGCAGTTTGCCCGAGCGGTTCGGGTTTCTTCCCCACTCGTTTAGACAGATTGGTCCGGGCGCGATCTGGTTGCATGCAGTTTCGATGGGGGAGATTCTGGCGTGCCTGGAGTTCGCGCGGCGGCTGCGGGCGGAGTTTCCACAATCGCGGCTGTTTGTGTCGACGGCGACACTGGCGGGGCGGACGACGGCGGAGCAGAAGCTCAGCGGGATCGCTTCGCGCCAGTGGATTACGTATTCGCGGTGCGGCGCGTGCTCCGCGCGCTGAAACCCGCGCTGGTAGTGGTGGCGGAGACGGAGATCTGGCCGAATCTGTTCCGCGAGGTGCATCGGACCGGCGCCGGTCTGGCGATGGTCAACGGACGGATTTCGGACAAGGCGCTGCCCAAGTATCTGCGGCTGAAGCGGGTGTTTCCGGTGGTGCTGGCGGCGGTGGATAGGATTCTGGCGCAGACGGAAGAGATGCGGCATCGCTTCCTGGCGCTGGGGGCGCAGCGGGTCACGGTGGGCGGAAACTTGAAGTACGATTTCACGGCACGGGCGGCGGATGCGGGGTCGCCGGTGGTGCAACTGGTGGAGCGGGTGCGTCCGGCGAAGGTATGGATTGCGGCCAGCACGATGGCGGACGAACGGGTGGATGAAGACGACGCGGTGATTGCGGCGTGGCGGCGGATGGAGGGCGTCTTGCTGATACTGGTGCCGCGCAAGCCGGAGCGGTTCGATGTGGTGGGGGGCAAGCTGGACGCGGCGGGGATCGGCTATGTTCGGCGGTCCCGGCTGGGTCAGGATGAGGCGGGCGAGGGCCTGCCCGGCGTGCTTCTGTTGGATTCGATCGGCGAACTGGGCGGATTGT
>JAPKZC010000652.1 GCA_026394025.1 Candidatus Solibacter sp. | reverse complement strand
CTCCCGCCGAGGCCCCGCCAACGGCGGTGGGAGATGCGTGCGAGGCGAGCAATGGCGCCCCGCCGGAGATCGTGTTCCGCGCCTACGCCCGGCTGGTGGAAGTCCACGCGACGGTGACGGACGGCCGCGGGCGATACGTGGACGACCTGACCGCCGAGCAGTTCACAATCCGCCAGGGCGGCCAGCCGGTGAAGGTCGCAGCCTTCGAAAAGAGTACCGCCGCCATCTCCTGCGCGCTGCTGCTGGACACTTCGCACAGCATGCAGGCCGCGCTTCCGGCGTTGAAAAGCGCCGCTCTGCAGTTGATTGCCGCCTTGCGGGAAAAGGACTCCGTGGCGGTCTACAGCCTGAGTGGCGGCATCTCCGAACTACAGACCTTCACCACGGACAAAGCCGCCAGCACGGGCGCCGTATTGCGCGCCGGACTGGGCGGAGAAACCGCGCTGTACGACGCGCTGGTGCGGGTAAACCGCGAACTGGCGGGACGGAGAGGCAAGAAGGCGATTGTGGTGTTCACCGATGGAGCGGACAACATGAGCACGCTGGCGGCCGAAACGGCCATTCTGCGGGCGCGGACCGCGGGCGTCCCCATCCATACCATCGCGCAGGGAATCGCGTTGCAGAACTCCCGGCTGCTGAACGAGCTCTCCGGCATGTCGCAGGCTACCGGGGGCCTGGCGTTCACAATCCAAACGGCGGAGGAGATTCACGATGTTTTCAAGCGGGTGCTGGAGGATTTGTTGCACGGCTATCTTCTGCTGTTCCAACCACCTCCAGCCGAGGACCATACCTGGTGCCGGATCGAAGTCCGGCTGCGCGACGCCGGCACCCGTAAGGTCCGCGCCAGGGAAGGCTATTTTCCCGAGTAGGCAAGCAGGTTGGCGAAAGTCCGCATCAGGGCGCGAGGCAGCCGGCAACGCGCGACTCCACGGAATGCACCACTACCCGGTTGCGGCCCGCCGCTTTGGACTCATAGAGAGCCTCGTCGGCTTGGCGGACGAGGGCTTCCGGAGCGGAGTGGGAAGAGCAGGCGACGCCCAGAGAAGCAGTTACATATACAGGGTGGGTTGACGTGAGGACGGGCGTGGCACCGATGGCTTCGCGCATGCGTTCCGCTTGTACGGCGGCGTCGGAGGCATCGCAGCCGGGGAGCACGATGAGGAATTCCTCGCCGCCATAACGGCCCACCAAATCGTAGCGGCGGGCGGCGGATTTCAGACGGTCCGCGGCCTCCCGGAGCACGGCGTCGCCGGCCAGATGCCCGTAGGTATCGTTGATCAACTTGAAGCGGTCGAGGTCAACCATGACGGCGGAGACCGGGGTGCCGGCGCGCGCCGCGCGGGCTAGTTCGTCGTCCAGCTTTTCGAGTATGCTGGTGCGGTTGAGCAGGCCGGTCAGGCCATCGTGGGTGGCCTGGTGGCGGAGCGCTTCCCGGGCTTTGAGCAGCTCCTCCTGGAGGTCGAGGATGCGCCGTCCGGCGTGCAGGCGGACGCGCAGCTCGTGGGCGTTGAACGGCTTGGTGAGGTAATCGTCGGCGCCGGCGTTCATGCCCTCGATCAGGTCCTCCGATTCGGTGCGCGCGGTGAGCAGCAGGATGTAGACGTAGGGTTCGCGGTTGACGCTGCGGATGCGCCGGCAGATTTCCAGGCCATCCATCCCGGGCATCATCCAATCCAGCACGGCCAGGCGCGGGGCATCCTCAGCCTCCAGGATACGCCAGGCTTCCGTGCCGCTGCGCGCGATCACGGCCTCATAGCCCCACTTGGTGAGCATGGTCCTGAGCATGGATTGAAACACCGGGTTGTCCTCAGCGGCCAGGACGCGCATGGGGCGTGCGGAGGGAGACAGGGCGAGGGGTTTTACGGCTCGGTCGCAGTCGGTGGTCGTCAATTCACTCCTCCGAATGTTCATATCGGCGGAATGGGCGAAAACTTCAGTGGTTGGGCGCGAAAAGTCCGGCGGGATTCTGTGTCTTATCGCCCGCCAGGGGCTCCGGCAGCCGCCCGCTCCAATCCAGCCACGCCCACACGATGGCCGTCAGCGATCCGAAAGCCCCCGCCACCAGCCCGATGGTCCGCGGGCCCACGTACTGGGACGCGATTCCCGCCGCCGCCATCGACACGATCATGACGCTCCAGCGGATGGATTCCATGGTGCTAAAGACGCGCCCGCGGAACTGGTCCGGCGTATGGCGCAGCAGTTGCGCGTTGTTCAGCACGCTGATCACCGCCATCCCGACGCGCGAAAACATCATCAAAACCAGCGCCGCGGCGTAGGATTCCGCCTGGCTGAACAGCATGTACGCCGCGCCGTGCAGCAGGTACGACACCGTGACCGTGCGCTTGTAGCCGGCGAAATCCACCCGCCGGCCGGTGACGTGCCCGATGGCGCCGCCAATCAAAAGGCCGATGCCGGCGAACCCCCAGATGGAGCCGATGCCGCTCGGGCCGCGGCGGAAGACCTGCTCGCCGAACAACGCGAACAGAACCTGCGCCGCCCCTCCGCCCAGGCTCCAGCCCACCGTGATCATCGCCATGCCCATCATCAGGGGGACGCTACCCATGTAGGCAAGGCCCGCGCGGTACTCATGCCACGGGCGGGTGGCGGGGGCCGCGACCTCGCGCCTAGCACGGAAACCGCCGGGCACGGAGATCTGCCAAATGGCCCACGCCGAGAACACAAAGGAGAGCGAATTGAGCACAAACGCCCAGTAGTACCCCAGCCACGCCGCGCTGTACCCGGCCAGCAGCGTGCCCGCCGTGAGCGTGGCCCATTGCGTGGTCTGCGTCAGCGAGTTGGCGGCGTGCAGCTCGCCGGGCGGGGCGATGGTGGGCAGAATGGCGGCGCGCCCGGCGGTGAAAAAGGGCGACGCGAACATCAGCCCGGCGCTCAGCACGTAGAGCAGCCAGGGCCGCGGCTGATGAATGGTGAAGACGAATCCGAGCGCGATCAACGCGCGCACGATGTCGCTGGCGATCATGATCCGCCTGCGGTCGAGGCGGTCCAGCAGCACGCCGGCCACCGGCCCCGCCAGCACCGCCGGAATGGCGCGCGCCAGCATCACGCCGGTCACCACCAGCCCCGAGCCGGACTTCTCCATCACCAGCGCGAACACGGCGATGTTGTTGAAGTAGTCGCCGATCTCGCTGACGATTTGGGCCATCCACGTGTAGCGGTAATTAGGGTTCTGGTGCAGCAGGACCCGCAGGGTGGTCATGAACTGCTCCATG
>JAPKZC010000262.1 GCA_026394025.1 Candidatus Solibacter sp. | reverse complement strand
GTTCCGCCCAAAGGTGGCTCTGGAGTCCCCGCGACGCCCCCGATCGCCACACACGAGAAGGACATCGCCAAATTGCTAGAGGCACTCATAAATGCTGTCGGCACAGGACGGACGGGATGAGTGATACCGTTGGCCGCATCACGGTGCAGGCCGCGACCGCGTCGCAGGTATTCCCCCTGGTCACCGACTTCCCGCACGGCCGCGCGCAGAAACGCCTGGTGATCGCGCACCAATTCGGATCGGCGAACGCCAAAATCGAGCAGCGGTTCTATGTCGGATCGCCGGCCACCCGATACACATTCAAGTCGGCGCGGCTGATCGCATCGCTGCGCTTGGCGTTGCGGAACTTCTGGGAGGCACGGCAAGGGGCCGCCGGCGCGTTCTTCTATGATGCGCCGAACGAGGACCAGACCTTCACCCGCAAGACCGTGTGCTTCGAAAACACGCCGCTTACGTTCGAGGAATTGTCGGATTCCATCTGCGGCGCCGGCGTGGTGTTTGTCGAAATCCCGGATCCCGCGGATGCGCCAGTGTACAGCCTGGGCGCCACGGTCGCGCGCTTCCCCAACAACACGCTCACCGATGCGCTCCTCGACCAGGTGCAGGAGATCATTCCGCTCGTGCGGATCCGGGTACTGGACTCCGACGTTCCGGACATCTTGCTCTCCGACCGGCGCGTCACCATCAGGGACTCGCGCGGCGGCGGCGATCCGGTGGATTACCTCTACCTTCCCCGTTTGCTCGAGGTGGGAGAGCCGGGCGCCGGCGTGATGATCACCCAGAATATCGACGGATCGAGCGACGACGTGACGTTTGCCTTCGGCAACGCCGACCGGGTGATGGTGCAAGTCGCCAACGACACGCAGCTCCGCTGGGCGCGCATCGAACTCTCCCTGTACCACGTGGGCTCCACGATGCGGCTGGATCTATGGGCGGGGTACATTACCGACTGGCAGTCCGATGCCAGCCCCGCGTTCACCGTACGCGCCTCCGACATCCTGTCCGCACTGACGCTCTCTAGCCCCGTGGGGACGGTGGCTCGCCAGTGTTGGCGCCGCCTGGGGCACGATGGTTGTGCGTGGAACCCCGGCAACGATACGCGCGATCTCACGCACTTCTCATCCGCGTCCACCTCGACGTGCGACCTGGGCTACAACACGCCCAACGGGTGTCGCGCGCACGGGGTGCAAGGGAGCTTCGGCGCGACGTTCTGCGCGCCGCAGGGCGTGATGCTGCGCTCCGGTTCCATTGGACTCACGTTTCCGGGCGCGATTCCGATCATCGGCGGCTTGGTGGGCACGTTCGTTGGCTCCGTCGAGCATTGGTACCCGCGCACTTCGATTATCGGGGACACCATCTACGGCCAGCCCCTCCCGGAGATTTGGCACCACGACGACGGCGCCCCGCAATACGCGTTGCCCGTGTCCTGCAAAATCGCGGCCGGACGCCACGAAGACCAGTATTACGCCGCCCTGGGTATCGTCGGCCGCGGGCCGATCGGTGCCTTCACCACGCCGCAGATGTGCGACAGCAACGGGGATGCAATCAAAGACACCTTCGTCGGGTCGACGCTGGATGGCCAGCCCAACCACGGCGCGCAGTTCGGTAGCGACGGGAATCTCAAGGCAGGAGCGGACGCAACCCTGGGGTTGCGCCAGGTGCTGGGCGCGGACCCGGCTGGGGCCCATGACTACTTCAGCCTCGGCCGCGTGAGCGAGACGGGCCTCGGGTGGGTGCAGTATGACGATGGCAGTTGGATGCAGGAGATCGCCTACGCCCATTCCGCGTACAACGAGGTGTTCGCGGCGGGAATCGCCTTTTGCGAAATGCGGATCACCCAGGTGCGCGACGCCCCGTTCACCTCTCCCGGTCAACACACCATGCTGGCCGCCATCTCGCGCGGGCTGACCGCGCTCGCCTGGACCGCCCCGGATGCGCCAGCGGACCCGATCGCGGGATGTACGAACCCGTTCTGGGTGGCGATCAATACGTTTCTGCGCGCCGTGGGTGCGCTGCCGCTCTCGTCGGACCTGCAAGAGAACTACTTCGACGTGGCGGCGGCGGCCGCGTGCGGCACGATTGCCGACACCTCGGTGGCGAAAATCTTCGGCACGGGAAACGAGATCCAGTTCCGCTTCAAGGGGTCCATCGATAGCCGGAAACCGGTCCGCGACTGGCTGCAGGCGATCCTGAACGCCGGGTGCGGTTATTACACCTGGTCGTTCGGCAAGCTGAAGGTGGGCTGCCGAAGCAATGCGAGCGCGGTGAGCGCCTTCACCACCGGCAACACGCTGTTCCAGACCGTGAAACTGACGGCCGTACACCCGCAGTTTGAGAAATTAACCGTCCAGTTCGCCGATCAGGAGTACGGGTTCCAGAGCAACACGGTGGACTACCTCGATCAGGATCACGCGGCCCGCAATAATCGCATCCAGAACCCACTCGGCGGCGAGTTTCCCTTGTCTGGGTGCTCTACCAAGTCGCACGCGGGGCGAGTGGCCACGGTGCGCGCTCGCGAGGAACTGGGCGGTACGACGCAAGCAGAGCAGGACGCGGCGCGTGTGGCGACGTGGCGCAGCACCATCCTGGCGCTGGACACGGAAGCCGGAATGGTGGTGAGCCTGGCGGACGCAGACCTCCCCGGCGGAACGGGAAACTTCCGGGTGAAGGAGTGGCGGCTCAACCGCGACTGGTCGATCGACTTCACGGGGCAGAGCGTGACGGCCTCCATGTACGACATGACGACAGGACCGAAACCATCGGATGTGACACCCGCGCCGATCCCCACCGAGCCGCTGCGTGACGACGGACCCCCGCCCGCGCCGGCGTTCGGCGTGGAAGTCAACGGGCTGGCCTCGCTGGCGCTGGAAATTACCGGCATCGCCTTCGACGACACGAAGAACACGCACTCCATCCGGGCGGCGAAATTCACGGTCTGGTTCACGGACCCCACGGCCACGGAGTATCTGGTGGGCAGCGCGTTGGGGTCCGGAGATCCGTCGGTGACGCTGGCATCCACGCCGTCGCTGGTGGCAGGGGACTACATCCAGATCGGTGCGGAACTGCTGCTCTGCGGCACGCCGAGCGGGGCGGTAGTGCCGGTGACTCGTGCGCGGTTGGGCTCGCCCGCGGCGTCGGCTATTGTGGGCGCGACGGTGCAGAAGCTCTTCCCGCGCGGGCTGACGGCGACGTTTACGCCGGGCGTGTTCGACGGGGGCGATTCGGGCGATTGGGCCATCGTGGAGCGGATTCCGGAGACGAAGGTGGCGGCGGTGACCGGGTACGTGACCAACGCCTATGGGGACTCCCCCACCGCCAACGTCTGCACCACCGACAACGGGGAACACGGGTTGCCGCTGACGGCGCCGCCGCCCGGGACGACGGCGGATGCCGTCGTTTCCGTCACCAACGAAAACAAAACCCTATCGGCGGGGCCGCAAATCGTCAACGTGGTGGCCACCTCCGTGGACTGTATCGTGACGCTGCCGGCCGTGGACAGTGAGATGCAGGGGTTCGACGTCAAGGTGAACCTTTCGCCCGGCAGTACCCATGTGGCGAAAGTGCGCCCCCACTCCGGCGACACCATCCAGGCATCTGGGGACGACTATGTAATCTCCGAACCGGGTGCCAGTGTGATCATCGAGGCCACGTAAGATGGGGGACTGGAAGATCGTCGGCAGCGCCGGGACCGTGGTGGCCGCCAGTATCCCGGACGCCCCCAACGTGTTGGACACGGGCGGCACACTGACCACGGTCACGGTGACCTACGGGCTGATCGGCAACGCGTCGGCCTTCGGGTTCTCCTGGTCGATCTCGCTGCCGGAAGGGCACGCGGATTACGCGCACCTGAAGAAGATCCATGTGGTGTGGGTGCGGGGGAGCCGTCTCGTGGAACTTCTCACCCACTATCACCCCTGGTCTGCCTCCCCACTGGCCGGCGAAGCCGGGGTGGACACGCGCTTTTTGCAGGACGCCTCCGCCCATACCACCGACGTGGTGAAGTTCCTGTGCGAAAACGATAACGGGACGATCACGGCCTCGCCCGTGTCGAAGACCGTCACGGTGGCGGCGTCGACAGTGAGCGCGGTTTCGGGCGCGGATGCCTCTTCGCTGGCCACTAACAACCCGGAGTATCACGCGCGGTTCAAGGACAGCGCGACGGCATTGCACACCGTCGTCAACGGGCACGTTTCCATGTCCGGGGCGCTGTATCCGCAAACGGCAACGCTCTGGATCAACAAGCAGGACGGCAACGGCCCCCAGTGGCAAGGCTGGTGGCGGATCGCCGAAGCCGCGCAGTTGGTGCAGATCGGGTTGCCGGATTCCAATACGGACGTCTATCCTCCAGGCGGGGCGTCCGATGGGTCGTGGCTCCTGATTGCCGCGGCCGGCGCCATCCCGAAAGAGAGCAGCGTCCCGGCGTCCGCGGTGATCAGTAGTGCCTTCACGGTTCCGACCATCCCCGCTCCTTCCTCCACTTGGGCGACGGCGGCGTGGATCGACCAGATCAACTATGGCAACAACGGGCAGGTGAACACTTGGGGGTGGAAGAACCTGTTCACCACTCTGCCGTACGATAATCCGGATTTCTTCTTTGGGCGATGGACCGTGCAGAACGGGTCGCTGGTCGACGGCGTGTTCACGCCGGGCACGGCGGGGAATTTCGCGCAGCACGATGGAGCGGAGGTCGCGTTTACGGACGATGACAACGGTGGCAACGGCGCCACCGTCCTGCGGACGCCGGGCACCAATATCGTCACGGTCACCAACCCGTTGATGTGGACGCTGCCCGCGTATCGCCTGGGTGACGGGTCGCTCAACCCCAACTCGTGCTTCCGCTTCCGCAATTACACAGGGAGCCGGCGCGACACGGACGGGT
>JAPKZC010000551.1:640-2097 GCA_026394025.1 Candidatus Solibacter sp. | reverse complement strand
GAACTGGCCGCGTGGGAGCCGGGGGCCAGCCGGCGGATCGAGCGGCTTTCCGTACCGCCGGTCGGGATCGGAGCCAACGCGAGCGACCGCGAGATCGCGCGTACCATCGCGCGGGCGATAGCTTCCACGGCCGGTTTCCCCAAGCGAGAGCAGGCATGATCAGCCCACGCAAAGCCGCGCTGGTGGAATACGCGTTGTCGCTGCCGCCGCTGGTCTTCGTATTCGATTACAACCCGCAGACGCTGTCGCGCTCGCGCTCCATCACGCTGCGCACGGGCAACGCGCCAGGCACGCGCGGCGGCTATGACTTCACCTTGCCGACGGAAACAGCGCGCGCGGCTATGGGTGTCACGGTGCAGCCGGAAACCTTCAACCTGGACATACTGATCGATGCCAGCGACAGGCTGAAAGATGGCGACGCCATCGCGGGCCTGCTCGGCATCGAGCCGGAACTGGACACCCTGCGGCAGATGGTGGAGCCGAAATCGCAGGGGCCGCTGGGCCTCCAGATGCTCTCCAGCCTGGGCATGGGCAGCAGCCGCGCGTTTCAGCGGAACGAATCGGCATCGGTGCTGCTATTGGTGTGGGGCACGCACGTGCTGCCGGTGTTCATGACCAGCGTGCGCGTGGAAGAGAGGGACTTTCTGCCGAGCCTGGTGCCATACCGGGCCACGGTCACGCTGGGGATGCAGGTGATTGAGGGCAAGAACATTTTCTACAAGGTGGAGAAGGTACGTCAGACGGTGAGCGCGGCCATCAATACGGGCCGCACGGTGGCTTCGGCGATTGGAGGGCTGTTCTGATGGCAGCCAAGACGCGCTATGACGATATCCAGACTTTCACGGCAGCCGGCGACCAATCTTCGTTTGCGGGGCTGCGGCCGCGCCCCATTCCGGAGACTGCCGGAGTGGTGGAACACGTCATCGCCGCCGGCGAACGCCTGGACCTGATTGCCCGGCACTATTACAACGACGATCGCGCGTGGTGGCGCATCGTGGACGCCAACCCGTGGATGGTGCGGGCGACACCGGCCGATGGCAGCGAGCGATTCGCGCAGCACCTGTACCTGACCAGGCTGGAGGGGCGCACGATTCTGATTCCGAAGGCGAAGTCATGACTGCCGGCATCGACATTTCGGGGAGCATCGGCGGCGGCGCGGAAAGGGTACCGGGCGATTGCATCATCCTCGTGGACAATGCCGAGATCACCAGCCTATATCCGTACCTGACGCAGGTGACGGCCGAAGGCGGACGCATGCCGGCGAGCACCGCCGCCCTGTCCTTTGAAAGCGTGCGGGGCGACGACGGCAAGTGGGCGGTGCAGGATGCGGGACTCCTGGCGCCATGGAAGGCCATAGTCATTGAGGCTGCCTTCGGCGACCGCACCGAGGAGGTCTTCCGTGGCGTCATCCGTGACGTGACCGCCGATTACCCCAACGAGGCGGGCGCGGCCACCGT
>JAPKZC010000551.1:0-618 GCA_026394025.1 Candidatus Solibacter sp. | reverse complement strand
CGCGGCCACAATCGCGTGAGTTGGGGCGGCCGTGCGCCGGTCACCGACAGCTCAATTCTCACCCAGGTGCTCTCCGCGACGCCGCTCGCGCCGCATCCGGATTGCGGCAATGGCAAGAGCGGGCTGGTGCTCAACCAGGACAGCACCGACATCGTCTTCCTGCAGTCGCGGGCCGATGCCAATGGTTATGAGTTGATCTTCAGCGAGCAGCAGGTGTATTTCGGTCCCATGCGCGTGTCCGATACGCCACAGCCCACGATTATGGTTTACGCCGGGCCGGACACCAACTGTCTGGGCTTCCGCGTCACCAGCGACGGGCACCAGCCCGAAGCGGTGGCCTTCGACGCCGCGCCGGCCACCGGCACGACGCCGGTGTCACAAACCATCGCCAGCGACCTTCCGTTGATGGGCACCACGGCCGCCACCAGCGACACCTCGCTCGGCGACTTCACGTGGCGGCTGACGCGGCAGGGCACGCCCGACCCGGACGCGCTGGCAGCCATCGCCCAGCGGCGGGCCAACGAGGCCGCCATGCGGGTGCGGGCGGAAGGCGAGCTGGACGGCGCGCTCTACGGACACGTGCTGCTGCCGGGCCAGCCGGTGGGCGTGCCGTCGGCC
>JAPKZC010000125.1 GCA_026394025.1 Candidatus Solibacter sp. | reverse complement strand
CTGGGACCAGTTTGATCCCGAGCGGATCGATGCGCGACGAAGTTCTCACCCCGCGCACAAAGTCAATCGCAATGATCTCCGACACCAGCGAACGGGCCACCTTCGCCGTATTGACTCCGCCCCCGGACTGCGAATCCCAAGTCCCAAATAGCAGCACCGTCGGAGCGAATTCGAAAAACGCTGTCGCATTCCACGCTCGGGCCGAAACCAGCCGCTTCCCGTTCTCCGACTCGCGAAACGGCTTCCCGTCCCAAATCGAATCGCGCAAGATCGCGTCATGCACCCGGTGCGGCACCGTCAACGACGTGACGTCGTGCCCCGCCAGGCTCATCTCGAATACCGGCATTGCCAGCCGTCCAACACGGAACGCCTCCAGCAGCAGTTCCTCAAATCGGTTGGCCTGGCTCTGCACGCTGTCAAGCAAAACCGTCTGCACCGGCTGCCCGTCCAGCTTTCTTGTCTCCCAGGCGTAGGTGCCCTTGTCGTAGGTCGGTGGGAAAACCTTGTCTCCCGCTCCTCCGGCCGGCTGCAACTTGGTCACCGACCGAATTGCCGTCAACCCGCCCGCACATCCGCGGCTCAATAACTGAATCAACTCGTCAGCAGTCATAATTCTCCTAATGCGGTCGCCCGGTGACTTCGTCACCAATTTGATAGTTTCAGACCCTTAATGGTGCAGCTAGAGTGTAAAGAGTTTCACAAATCGACACAATGGGAGCGAAAGGGGCCATCCGGCGGTCTTCTCAGCGGATCGCTCTTCCTGGGAATTGGGTTTCCTTTAGTCACTCAAACATTTTTCCCCAATTCCCCATCCCATCAGCCACTTACAATCCACCCGCCCCAAAACCCCAAATCCCGCACGTTATAAGTAGGGTATGGAAGCACGATCGACCATCCGCCCCGGCTCGGGCGCCCCACGCCGCTCCAAACGAACCCGCCCACCCAGAGTACCTTTGCCCAAACGAACCCATTCCCATTTCCCCACACCGCCCTCCTGTCCCGAAGTGCCGCCCTTGGGTTCAACCCGTGGTACCGCGAATTTCGGGTCCGAACCCAAGAAATCCTTTATTTCCAACAATTGCCATTTTCCCTGAACCCAACGAACCCAACCAACCCAATCAGCCGAAACGAACCCATTTCCCCAAACCGGTCCGCCACCCCAACCATCCTGCGCCAATGGACATCGGCCAGCCCGGCGGCGTAGAATAGCACAACAACCTGATGAAAACTCCCTGCGCTCGTGAGTTGATTCGAGGGGCTCGTCGTCGCCGGTTTGCGCTCCTGCTGGCTTCCTGCGCGCTCGCCGTCGTCCTGGTCAACGCCACCCTGAGCGGCGCCGACGCTCCGGCGCCGAACCCATCGCCGGTGCTCAAGCAGTATTGCTTCCAATGCCACGGCAGCGCGACACCGATGGGGGGTGTAAACCTGCCTCAGTTGACCTCGCAAGCCTCGGTAGGCGAGAGCTTTGCGGTCTGGGAAAAAGTGGCTGCCGTGCTCGACCAAAACCGCATGCCGCCCATTGGCATGCCACGGCCGAGCGACGCCCAGCGCCAACAGACCGTGGTTTGGATTCGGTCCGAGCTCGCCGCCTACGCCAAGAAGCACGACGGCGATCCCGGCCGCGTCACCGTCCGCCGCCTCACCAGCGGCGAGTATGCCTACGCGATCCACGACCTGACCGGCATCGATCCGGACGCCGGCATCGACGCGGCAACCGACTCCGTGGGCGGTGAAGGGTTCACCACTTTCGGCGACGTCCAATTCATGCAGGACGCGAACCTCGAGCGCTACCTCGCGGCCGCCAAAATCGTCGCCAACCATGCCGTCATCGGCTCCGGTCCCCTTGAGTTCTACGCCGATCCCGGCAAAACCGGCTTCGAACTCTCCGCCATCGCGCGCATCAAGAACATTTACGCCACCCACGGTTTCCGCACCGTCTCCGGCGAGGGCGGCATTCCGTTCGGCCTGGAGAAGTACGGCAAGGCCCTCTACGTTGCCTGGCGCTACCAGCACCGCGCCGCGCTGGGGGAGGCCAACGCCACTCTGAAGGACCTGGCGATTCGCGAGGGGCTCAGTCCCCGCTTTGGCCAGCACATCTGGTCGGTGCTGAATCAGCCGTCGTCGAGCTACCCTTCCTCTGAAGTGGTCGCGCGCTGGCGCAGACTACCGGCGCCCGGCGGTGCCGATGCCACGGCGACCCTGGCGGCGGCGCAAACCGGCTGCCAGGAGATTCAGAAATTCCTCACCACCTGGCCCAGTTGGCTGTTCGGCCGGGGCGACGTCGCGGCGGGCGGCGCCGGCGATGAGAGCCCACTGGTGTTCAACGACGCCTCTCTCAAGGCCGAACCTGTGCACCATTTCAGTTTCAACCCGGCAGGACGCGGAGGCGGCGGAGGCCGCGCGGTCGCCACGCCCGGGCCAGCCAAGATATTCCTCAATGTGGCGTCACTGAATCCTGGCGCGGCCGGAAAGCCGGTGATCGTCTGGCGCAACCCCACCGTGGGATATCGGCGGGCCGGCGCGCCGGGGCGTGGGCAGTCCCCGGGCGGACAGATCATAGAGGTGTCGCCCGCGGGTGGGCAGCCGGCCGGCCGGCGGGGCTTCGGACAGACGGGCCCGCGAGTGCCCCTGCGGACCGCGGTCAGCGAGGAAACCGCCGTAAGGCTCGGCTTCGGCAAGAGTCTCGACTCCACCCAGCTTGGTCCCGACGATTTCGCCTCCAACGGCTCTGTCTCCTTCGAGGTGCCCTTGCCGGCAGGCGTGTTGGGCGCGGATTTCCAGGTGGACGCGGGAATCGGCAGCGATCGCGATCAGGTTTTCCGCATTACGATTGGCGACCGCGAAGAAGGCCCCCGCGGAATCCCGACCCGCGCGTTCGTAGGCGATCCCGATAGCGCCGGCTATCGCAAGTTCAAAGCGGATGTCATGGAGTTCGCCACCATCCTGCCGCCGAATTCCAACGCCGAACCTACGCCCGCCGACAAGGATCCGGCGCCCGACCCGTTCGACAGCACCTTCAACACGCCCGAACACGACGAATTCCTGACCCAGGTGAAATACATCCGGGAGGACCGCTTCGTGGTCGAACACATACTGGACGATGCCACCCGTGTCCGGCTCGACAACGCCTGGAACGACCTGCGTTCCTCGTTCGAGTACCACGACAACTACCTGCGCATGCTGGCGCAGCATTTCAGCCTGGAATTGAAGGGGAAGCGTATCGCCGATCTGGACAAGGCGCGGATCGATGCCTTGCCCGCCGAGCCTCGCAAGTATATCGCCCCGCTGTACGCCGAATACCTTGCCGTCCGTGCCGCCGAAGCCGCCGCCCGCCCCCGCCACGTAGCCGATTGCCTCAAGTTTGCCGCCACCGCGTGGCGGCGCCCGTTGTCCGAGAAAGAAAAGCAGGGCCTGCGGACGTTCTACGACAAGGCGATGACCTCCGAAGCAAACCACGAGAAGGCCATCCGCGCTCTGTTGACCCGCATTCTGGTCTCGCCCACGTTCCTCTACCGCGTCGAACAGCCCACGGAAGCCGTTGCCGCCAAGCCGCTCTCCAACTGGGATATGGCCAGCCGCCTGAGCTTTTTCCTGTGGTCTTCCATCCCCGACGAGGAACGCGTCAGGCCAAACGTATGCTCGTCGACCCCAAGGCGCGACGCCTGTCCACCGAATTCTTCGGGCAGTGGCTCGGCTTCTACCACTTCGACCAGTTTCGCGGCGTCGATACCGCGCGTTTCCCGGAATTCACCGACGAAGTGAAAGCCTCCATGTACGATGAGGCCATCTCGTTGTTCGAACACGTGATTCGCCGGAATCGGCCGGTGCGCGAAATCCTCTTCGCCGACTATGCTTTCCTCAATCAACCGCTGGCGACGTTCTATGGCGTGAAGAAAGAGATCAAGTCAACCGGCCCGGTGGAGTTGGTGGAAGGCGCGGGTGCCTTCCAGCGCGGCGGGCTGTTACGCTTGGGAGCCATATTGACCGCGACCTCCGCGCCGTTGCGCACCAGTCCCGTGAAGCGCGGCGATTGGGTGTTGCGCCGTATTCTGGGCACGCCGGTTCCGCCGCCGCCGGCCGATGCGGGCAAACTTCCGGCCGACGATAAGGATTTCGGCGCGCTCTCTTTGCGCGAAAGGCTGGAAGCGCACAAGCGCAACGCCTCTTGCGCCGGCTGCCATACGCGCATCGACCCGCTCGGTTTTCCGCTGGAGCACTACGATTCCACCGGCCGTTGGCGGGAACTATACGCCGACGGCAAACCGATTGACGACAGCGGCGTTTTGAGCGATCATACCCAGATCGCGGGCATCCCCGGGCTCCTCGATTATCTCAAGGGCAAGGACGATCAACTGCGGCGTACGCTGGCCACCAAGTTGATCGGGTACGCGCTCGGCCGCACCGTGCAGGCGTCGGATCAACTGCTGATCGATCGCATGGTGGCCACCGGCGGCGACGCGACATTTTCGGATCTGGCGGCGGAGATCGTCACCAGCCGGCAGTTCCGCACTCATGCCGGACGGGGTGACGCTCCCGCCGTACCCGTAGTCAAGACCGCCGCGCTGAAACCACCGAATGGAGCATTTGCACGATGAAGAAAATGGAACCCAGCCAGACCGCCTGGCAGAAATCGCGCCGCCAGTTCTTGCGCGGCGCGGGTGTCGCTCTCGCGCTTCCCTGGCTGGAATCGCTGCCCCTGCCGGCGCAGGACGCCGCACCGGTCGCGCAGGCCGCCGATCCCAATAAGCCGCCGCTGAGGTTCGCCTGCATCTACTTTTCCAATGGCGTCGATCCCACCCACTACTGGGCGAAAGGAAGCGGCGCGTTCATGGAATTCGGTCCCGCCGCCGGGCCTCTCACGCCGGTCCGCGAGGACCTGGTGTTCGTGCGCGGGCTGTACCATCAGGCGGGCCTGATTTCCACCAGCCCCCATCTGGGCCGCATGAACATGCTCTCCGGCGTCAAGGTGAGCCTGGACCCCAACGACATCCGCGTCGGCGCCACCATGGATCAGGTGATGGCCCAACGCCTCGGCCATCAAACTTTGGTACCCAGCATGGCGCTGGGTATCGAGCCCAACGAGCTTCGCCTGGAGGATGGCCTCTCCATGTTGTATGGCTCCTCCATTTCGTGGACCTCCGCCACCAGACCCGCCACAAAGGAAATCTATCCCGCGCGCACCTTCGACCAGTTAGTGGGCGACGGCAAGGGCCGCAAGCTCGATCGCAGCATTCTGGACGCAGTGCTTCAGGAAGCCCACGACCTTCAGCCGAAGATCTC
>JAPKZC010001147.1 GCA_026394025.1 Candidatus Solibacter sp. | reverse complement strand
TAGTTATCGTGCGGGGCAAACATTACGCCATTCTTCTTGCAGAGCGCCACCAGGTCGAAAAATTCCTGGACGGTTCCCCACTCGGGGCTGGGCGGATAGATGTCGGGCAGCCGGTAGTCATAGCCCCATCGCTGCCACCGGTGCCAGATCACGACGCTGTCGGTGAGGCCGTAGCGGAAGGCCTGAGCGAGGGCTTTCGCCGTATCGGCATAGCGGCCTCTCCAAAGATCGATGGAGAACCGGCCCGCCACCCGGGCCACGCCGCCACCCGCCCTGGGAGCACCGATTTCGCGGAACCTCCTGGCCGCGGTCCAGACGTCGCCGGACGGAATGAGAGTGACCACCTGGTTGTGGGGCGCGTGCAGCGAATAGGACCGGACGGCGGGATCGGCGAACAAGTGGTCGGGGGGCACGTCGATGCCCTGTACCATCGAGATACCACCCGCAAAATCGATGCCGATGTAAGAAGTCGAGAGGAAGTGGCCGTTGTACTTGAGCCGGAAAGTCTGGGGGTCCTGCATCACGTTGCCGGCACCCGCGTAGATGCGGACGGCGCGATCGCTCCAGGGGCCGGCTGCCAGGTCCTCCAGGTGGATATCCAACCAGGGCCGCTCGGTGGCGTTTTCAATTTTGAAGCGCGTCCGCAACGCACCTTTTTCGATCCAGGTTTCCGTCACCAGATCGAATGGTCCCGCCCAGTTCTGGAAACGGTGGCGGATCTGGTAGCGGCCGCCCGCGGATTCTTCGCGCGCTTCGATCAGCTTGTTGGTCGAATCGGGACTCTCCAGGGAGCCGCCCAATACTCGGGCCTGGAAACCTCGGAAGAACAGTTGCCGGGGACCATCCTGGAACCCGATGGTGGCGTCCAATAGACCGCGCTGTCCAGGCCAGACCCGGACCTGGTACCGGTCGAGCGTTCCCAGCGAACGGGATGTTCCTTGCGGCGGAAACACAGGTGCCGGAAGCGCCGCGGGGGAGGTTTGCGCTGAAGCCGCCGGCGGCTTCAAATCCGGCGGCAATTCCGGTCTCGGCGGGTTGCCGAGTTGAACCGGAACCACCAGGATCGGATGCGCCGTCTGACGCGCGCCCTGCGATTCGAATTCGACATACGCATGGATCGGATAGAAAGCGTCATAGGTGACGGCCGCCGGGGTGATCGTGAATCCCAGCCGTGCGCTGCCCTTGCCGGCAACGGCAAAAGGCACCGCTCCCCCCGGCTGGACACGCCATTGGTCAATTCCTTCCACGCGGACCGTGCCTTGGATCGCCGTGTCCGCGGAGTTCTCGAGAACCACGGCAAACTGCTCCGGCCCGGTAGTTTGCGTGATCCGCGGAGGGCCTTCTATCTTCGCCGTCAAAGGTCCGGCAGTGTCCACCGGCGGGTGAAACGCCAAAACCAAGGACACAGCAACGGCCAGCAGGACAATCGTCTTATGGATTGACATGACAAAGAATCCTCTCAATGAACAAGTCCAACCTCTACCAGTCGGCGACCGAACCGTCTCTGTGGAAGCACGCCATGGTGACTTCGGGCTGGAAGGGATGCCTGGCGGCTTCGGCCTCATTGACCTCGATGCCGATTCCCGGCGCGGTTGGAGGGTACCCGACACCGCCCGCCACTTGCACGGGCGCGATTACCACCTCGTCCCGCCAGGGGACATCGTTGCGCACCACCTCCTGGATCAGATAGTTCGGCGTGGCGAAGGCGACTTGGGCAGTGGCGGCCACCGCGACCGGGCCTTGCGGGTTGTGGCAGGCAACCGACATCAGGTAAGTTTCCGCTTGGGCGGCAATCCGGCGCGTCTCGCTGATGCCTCCGCAGTGCGAGACATCCGGCTGCACGATGGCGCAGGCGCGCTTCTCACAGAGTTCGCGGAACCCCCAGCGGGTCACCAACCGTTCGCCAGTGGCGATGGGAAACGGCAGCGCGCGCGCAATTTCCACCAGCGCGTCCACGTTTTCCGGCCAGCACGGCTCTTCGTACCAGAAAAGATTGTAGCCGGCCAGCATACGGCCGAATTGCATGGCGGCGGCCGGCGTGGTGCGCGCATGCAGGTCGAGCAGAATGTCGCAGCCGTCGCCGGCGGCAAGGCGCATGGCCTCCACACAACGGGCCGCGTGTTGGAGTGTGACCGGGCTTTCGATCAACTCGGAGACTGGAATGGGCATGGCCTTCACCGCGGTGAATCCACGCTCCATGCTGCGGCGCACTCCCTCGGCAAAGTGCTCCGGATCGGAAGTCCGGTACATGCCCTCCAGAGATCCGCCACCCAGGTGGTCGTAATATCGTAAGGTGTCGCGAACCGGTCCGCCGAGCAATTCGCAGACCGGTTTGCCGGCCTCCTTGCCCTTGATGTCCCAGAGCGCCTGATCGATGCCGCTGATGGCGGACATCCCGGTAATGCCGTCGCGCCAGAAGTACTGGCGGTGCATGATCTGCCAAAGGTGTTCGATGCGCAGCGGATCCTGGCCGATCAGCAGGACGGCCAGATCCTCGATCGCTCCGGTCACGCCCTTCGTCTTCCATTCCAGGGTCGCCTCGCCCCAACCCCACAGTCCGGGTTCGCTGGTTTCTACCTTGACGAAAATCCAGTTGCGCATGCGCGCATTCACCACCACCGCGGAGATTCCCGTGATACGCATTGGCCTACACAGAAAGTACCAGGAATCGGGCCGCGGAGTCCCATTTCGTCCCGCTGATTGGACGGAAAACGCGGACCCTCACCAAAGCGGAGGCATCGGGATGTCTTCCGCGGTAATCGAGCCGGCGCACTGTTTGAGTCGTGCCAACAGAGTGTCCACGGTGCCTAAGGGGACCTGCGGGACTGTTCCGGAGAGGCTGAGCGCGGCCACGAAACACCCTTGACGAATCAGGGGGACCGCGACACAGCGGGCGCCCAGTTCCTCTTCTTCATCGTCGATGGCGTATCCCAGACGCCGCACGCGCGCTAGCTCCGTAGACAGAGCGTCTCCCGATGTGATGGTCTTCGGCGTGTAGCGCGAAAACACCTTCTTGGAGAGGATGGGCCTGATGCTCTCCGGGGGGCTGAAGGCGAGGATGGTCTTTCCCAACGCGGTGCAATGCAGATCGGCCCGCCGGCCCACATAGGTGTCGAATTGCACCAGGCCGTTCGCGCCCGCCTTCTGAATGAAGACCGCCTGGTCATGGTCCAGCACGGCAAGGTGCGAACTCAGGCCGGTCTCGGCCGCCAGCCGTTGCATGTGCGGCAACGCGAGATCGGAAACGGACAGCAACTTCGCCATTCTCTGGCCCAATGCGTAGGTTTTCAGACCCAGGCAGTAGTCGCGGCCGTTCTCGGCGCGGCGAACATATCCCAGCCGCTCCAGCGTCACCATCAGCACATGCGCGGAACTCTTGGGAATCGCCAGCTTGCGGCTTACCTCGGAAATATTCAATCCGCGGCGGCTGCTATCCAGACACTCCAGAATCGCCATGGTGCGCTCCACGCCTGAAGCGCTGGGCGTATCCGGCGCGTGAGGATCAGTCGCCAGGGTCATACTTCCAGTATTCTGGAAGACCTCTGGCGCAGGAGTCAAGTCTTACTTGACGAATTTGACGGTTACCGATAATCTGAGGCCAGCCATGATTGGAACTCGCTCCAGCATTTCCCCGGTTCCGGCGGACTGTCGCAGCCGCGGATTCCTCGATTATGTCGAGCGCTGCCTTTATACCGCGGTCCTTTCCGACGCTCTGGATGAGATCGGAACCCGCCACCAGGCGATGCGCGAATACCTTCGGCCACTGCATGCCGGACGGCGTTTCGCCGGCTGGGCGCGGACTATTTCCTGCGTGGACACGTT
>JAPKZC010000427.1 GCA_026394025.1 Candidatus Solibacter sp. | reverse complement strand
CGATATCCGGCTGGCGGTAATGGATGCGTTTTTCTCGCTGCCCCGGGGCGGCGCGGAAATCGGTGGGATTTTGCTGGGCAGGCTCGACAATGGCCGCCTGGTGATCAGCGACTATGCCACGCTCGACTGCGAGCACGCCCACGGGCCGTCCTTCACCCTGTCTCCGCCGGATGAAGCGCGGCTGGCGGAGTTGCTGTCCGTCCACGCGAATGGCGCCGGGGGGCTCCGGCCGGTGGGGTGGTATCACTCCCATACGCGCAGCGAGATTTTTCTGTCCGAGGCCGATCTGGAGATCCACCAGCGTTTCTTCCCGGAACCCTGGCAAGTTGCGCTGGTGATGAAGCCGCACACTTTCGAGCCCGCGCGCATCGGGTTTTTCTTCCGGGAAGCAAATGGCAGCGTGCATGCCGCTGCCTACCGGGAAGTTTTCTTGGACGCGCTGCCCATGCGGCAGATGCCCGCGGGAGCGCCCACCGCGCCGCCCCTGAACGAACCTCCGCCGCGCCGCTTCCGTCCGGACACGGTCTCGACGCCCGCGCCAGAGCGCGTGCTGGATGTCGTGCCCGCGACCGCACCTCCCGAAGCGCCCAGGCCTGCCATTGCTCGGCCCGAACCCGCCGCTGCCGAACTGGCCGCACCAAAATTCCTGGTGGAAAGCGCCTCGTCCAGCCGGCGATGGATGGTGGTGGGCATTGGCATCGTGGCCATCCTGGGCATTCTCGGCGCTGCCTTTCAGGTGCGGCAGATGTGGCTGCCGCGGGTACTGGCCGCCATCCGGCCGGCGCCCGCTGCCGTCCCTCCTCCACCGCCGCCCGCGCTGGGGCTCAACGCCATCGATCGCGAGGGACAGTTACAGATCAATTGGGATGGCAAATCCCCTGGCGTGCGCCGCGCCAGCGACGCGGTACTGGAGATCACCGACGGCGGGCCGCTGTTGACGGCCATCCAGTTGGACACGGCGCACCTCGAAACCGGGTCCTTCACTTACGCCCGGACGTCCGAGAAGGTGGACGTCAAACTGATCGTCCATCAGAAGAACGGTCCGGATTTGCGCGAGGCTACGAGTTTCCTGGGCAAACTGCCGGACCGCAAACCGGCGGAGGATCCAGAGGCCGAGAAGCAGCGCGAAGCGATGGCCAGGCAGGCGGCCAAGTTGAAAGCCGATGTGAATTTCCAAGCGGCGAAAACCAGGAGGCTGGAGAAGGAAGTTCAATCCATGCGTCAAGAGATGCGCCAGCAGCAGCAGCGCCGCCTGAACAACCAGGTTCCCGACAAATGACAGGTAGGCCTGTCCCCTTATCCCCAGAGTTCGTGAACCGGCATGAAGGGGAAGGCGCCCGTCTTCGGGACGTACTCGAAGCCGCGTCCCAGCGGGTCATCGCGGCGCACCGTGGTCCAGTCGATGCCAAGCGCCGAGTAAATCGTCGCCTCAATATCCTCCGGGTACACGTAGCGCTGTTGCGACCACCCGTAATCGATGGTGTCGCGTCCCTGTGCGTCGGTCTGGCCAATCCCCTGGCCGCCCTTGACGCCGCCGCCGGCGAAGAAGCAGAACTGCTGCGGCCAGTGATCCCGGCCGCCTTGCGCGGTCACCGGGCCGACGGTCCGGCCGAATTCACCGTACATCACGATCAGCGTCTTGTCGAACAGCCCGTTGGCCTTTAGATCGTTGATCAGCGCAAAGAGGCCGTCGTCGATGATCTTGGCCTTGACCTGAATGGCTCCGCCGCCGGCGTAGATGCTGGAGTGCATGTCCCAACCATCATTGCTGGTGATCTGGATGAAGCGCGTGCCGAGGTTCGCTTTCAATACCTGCGAGGCCACCAGCATGGCGTTGCCGGTGGCGGTGGCGCCGAATTCCGTGCTCCTTTGTGCGGTGTAGCCGAAGTACCGGTTGACCTCCGCGTTGTACATCAACTGCTTGGCGTCGATGTAGAACTCGTTGTAATCGCTCATTTCCGCGCCGTTGGACCCGGATGTTCGCAGGCTACCGTCCAGGGAGTTGAGCAGCTTGAAGCGGCTCTCGAAGCGGGTCTGGCCGGCGGCATTGGTGGTGTTGCCGATGCCGGCCGTGGAGGGTGTCACCTTGAACGGCGCGTACTTGCCCGAAAGGTAGCCCTGGTTGACGGCGCCGTTGGAGTTCAGCGCCAGGAAGGTGGGGAAGATGTCGGACGGTTTGCGCTGGGCGTACTTCTCCGCCGCCACGATGCTGCCGATATTGGGCGCGATATTGCCCAGGGCGGCCAGCGGATTTCGTCCGATCTGCACCCAGGTCTGGCAGACCGAGTGAACGACGGCGTGCGCCCGCACGTTGCGCGCGACGGCGAAATCGCCGGTCACGTTGGCGAGTTTGGGCATCAGGCCCTTCGGGAAGTACAGACCATTGATGGTGTCGGGAGCGAAGGTGGTTGGCGTCACCCCGTTGACCATCTTGAAATCGAACGTGTCGGTGTGGCTGGGAGCGCCGGCCATCAGAATGAAGATCACGTTCTCCGCCGTTCCCTTGGTAGCCGCTCCGGCGGTGGCCACTTCAACCGCCTTCGCCGGGCGCCCCGCCAGGAACGATGCCGTGACGCCCGACCCCAGCAGTTCCAGGAAGTGGCGGCGCGTAGCATGAGGGCGGTTGAAGAACGTCTGGTGATTCCAGGGATACTTCCTAAACCAACGATTGACTTTTTCCTGTTCGTTGCGCATCACGTCTGCCCTCGCTAGTAATTGAAAACGAAATCGACCTTGTTGTAGAGCGACCAGGCCAGATCCTGGATCGCGTTATTGCGCGCCGTGCCGCTGGCGGCGGGCAGGCTCCCCAAGGCAGTACTCATTTCGGTGGCGCTAGGGTAGCGCGACAGGATGGTGAGGAACAGCTTGTTGACCGCGTCGGTGTTGCTGAGCGCCACGCTGGCCACCAGCAACGGGCTGGCAGTAGCGCCGGTCAGGGCGAGCTTGTTCTCAATCAGGCTGGCGTTCATCAGGTTGAGCGCCTGTAGAATCGAGCCATCGCTGCCCCGCGGCTGATCGTCGCGATTGCCACGGATGAAGCTGTCGAGGAATACGTTGGTCGTGCCTTCCGTATTGACCACGTCGGGAAACTGCATGGCGTAGGATGGCCTGCCCATATTGAGGTCCGTCCAGCCGGTCACGGTGTAACCCGGAACGGAACATGCGCCCGATGTTACGGTGGCGCAGGGAAAGCTGCCGCTCGATTGCGCCACGCCATCGATAATCTCCTCGCCCCACAGGCGGCGCACGTACTTGCGCGCGAAGTAGGGCTCCCAGGCGGCGTTCCACTGCCCGGGGTAGCGGCTGGAAAGCTGGTAGGTATCGCTGTTCACGATCTCGCGCATCAGCGCCTTCAGGTTGAAGTTGCTGTCGATGAAGTGCTGCGCCAGGGCATTGAGCAATCGCGCGTTACTCGGCTGGAGCGTCCAGGGGTCCGGCGGCGGATTGTCCGGATCGAGCCGGGCGGGGTCAAACGTGTTCGGCGGGTCCACGATTCCCCGGCCAAAGAAGTAGGCCCAGAGGTAGTTCACCGTGGCGCGGGCGAACTGCACATCGCCGGTGATGCTGCGTGCCAGGGCGACGCGGTAATCTTCGCCGGGTTGCGGCGAAGCGCCGTTGAAGACATACTGTGGCGACACGGTGTAGCAGGGCTGTCCAGCCTTGCAGCCATTGGGCGCAACCCGCGCCGGACGGTTGCCGGTGGTCGTGTTCAACGTGTAGTCCGTGGTGAAGTTGCGCTGATTGTTGAGCAGGCTCCAGTAGTAGATATTCGTGTTGCTGGGGTCCACCGGCGTCCGCACAGTGCTGGTGCGCGACATATGGGAGGCAAGCTGCCAGGCCTGATAACGCGTGGTGCGCGTGGCCCAGAGGTTGACCGAATCCAGGTGCCCGCGGCCGTTGTGGCAGAGCAGGCAGTTGACGTGGGTCATGCCGAGAAAGGTCTCGAAGGTGGTCGCCGCCATCTGGTCCATGATGTCCTGTGTGGGGCCATTGGTGACCACAGAACCCACGAGGTAGTTTGCGGGGCCATCGTTATATGTGTTGTCGGTGGAGGCGGCGATTAGTTCCGTGGCCATCTGGTTGTACGGCTTGCCGCTGGTCAGCGAGTCCCTGATCCAACGGTTGAACGCGTTACGCCCCGAGGCAAACCGATTGAGGCTGGTGCTGGGCCGGTTGCTGGTGTTCTGATACAGATCGCCGAAATACATGGTCCACTTGTCGATCCATTCCGGTTTGGCGATCAGTTCCTCAATCAGCTTGGCGCGCTTGTACTTGTCGGAAGCGGTGTCGGCGACGAAGGCGAGCACACGGTCGGCGGTGGGAACACGCCCCGTCAGGTCGAGCGTGACGCGCCGTACAAATTCCCAGTCGGTGGTTTTGGGCGCGGGCGCGATACCGTTGGCCTGGAAGTCGGCGAAGATGTAGGAGTCGATGGATCCGGCGGCGTGGGCCTGGTCGAAGTTGTAAGTGCGGCTGCCGCCCGGAACGAAACCCAGCATCTTGCCCACGGCGTCGGTAGAGGCGCTCAAACGCCGCACCGGCGGCATGCCGGACGTGCGGCGCAGAGCGTCGGTGAAGAAGCGTTCCCGCTCCGGTCCGAAGAAGGGGCAGTCGGGTTCGGCGTACTTGATCTGCACCGAATCGGAGGGCGGGACTGAGTCTTGGCCGGTTAGGGCGATCAACATTCCGGAAAGACCAAAGGCGACAATGCCGCCGGCAACAAAAATCCACCGAGACGCAAACATGGAATCCTCCGAGCGCGTTGGGCCGCGCGGTTTATGCTATTGTAAACCCCCGGACCCGCCGCGAGTTTCATGTTTTTTTCGGCAGCACCATTGGCGGCGGAGCGGGATTAATCGGCCGCACTCGGGTTAATGACAACATCATGACTAAGCCAGCGAGATGGGGATGGATGATCTTGGCGGGAGTTTTGAGCGGTGTTTCGAGCCCCGCGCAAACCCTGAATAATCAAAGCCTGAGCGGCAAATACTACTTCCGGCACATCTCGCTCGAAACCGATGGCCGCAACCCCGGAAACCTGACGGGCGCGCGCACCCTGATGGGGAGCATCACTTTCGATGGCAATGGCGGCTACAGCTATACCGGCCAGCTATTAACGGGAATTAATGCGGCGGTTTCGCAGGCGAATTCGGGCAAGTACTCTCTGGACCCGGGCGGCTTTCTGTTGCTCGATAACCCCGCGCGTGGCGGCTCCACAATCAACGCGCGCTTCGCTACCGAGGCAGTGATCGGGTCGAGCACCGAATCCACCGACAATACTTACGATCTGTTTGTCGCCATCCCGGCCCCCTCCGGCGGGGCGGTTTTCGCCGGACCTTATAATTGCATGAGTCTGGACCTCCGTGCCGGCTCCTACTCCCTCATTCGGAGCACCCAGTTCCCCATCAACCAGTCGTCGCCTGGCACCCTGCAGCCTTTTTCCGTCTACGGCCACGCTGTCGTTGTCTCGCCCGCCCCCTTGACGCAGCCAGTGACCGGCGCCACCTACACCATGGGGGCTGACGGCGTGGGCACCTTCAATGTAGGCGCCGACGACGACGCGCGGTTGCTCAGCGGTAGCCGCACGCTCTACCTCTCGGCCTCCGGCAACATTCTGCTCGGTGGGTCCATGGCGGGGGGCGGGCATGGCATCATGGTCGGCGTGAAGCCGCTCTCCGGCGCCACGAACGCCACCTGGAACGGCACCTACTGGGGCGCCGGACTGCGCGTCGATACTTCCGTGAGCGCATACTCTGGCGCCCTGGCGGCGCGCGGTCAGGGGAAACTCACCTGGAGCAAACGCTTCAAGGCGATGCTGGTGGCCGCCTTCGATTACACGGGAGTCAACTCCTACGCGCTGGGCGCCGACGGCAACGGAACCGTCGATTTCACTCAACTCTCTCTCGGCGTCGCGGGCAAGGCGTTCGTGGGCGCCGCCATCAATTCGAAAGACCCCGGCGGCTATGAAATCTATTTCGGAGTACAGGTCCCCGCTCTCGCCGGGACCGGCGTCTTCCTGAACCCGCTGGGCGTCGTCAACGCCGCCAGTTCCGCGCCCGCGGGGAATCCGATTTCGCCCGGCCAGTTCGTGACCTTGTACGGCACAGGACTCGCCAAGAGCAACCAGACCGCCGCGCCGCCCTACCCCTCTTCCCTGAATGGCGTCAGCGTGCTCATCAATAACAAACCCGCGCCCCTCTACTTCGTCAGCCCCGGACAACTCAATGTACTGGTGCCCTTCGCCACCACCGGTCCCACGGCGACCATCGTGGTGCAGAATAGCGGCGTCACGTCGAATACCGTGACCGTGCCGGTGGCCGCGACCTCGCCCGGTATCTACGCGCTCGACCAATCCGGCAGCGGGGGCGGCGCCATCCTGCACGCCGATTACAGCCCGGTGAACGCCGCTAAACCAGCCATCGGCGGAGAGACGGTGCTGATCTACCTCACCGGTCTGGGTACTGTGACTCCCGGTTTGACCGACGGCACGGCGGGCGTCGTCAACACGCTCTACCGGACGGATGCGGAGGTGGCGGTTTACGTCGGCGGCCAGCAGGCGAAGGTCGAATTCAAGGGTCTGGCCCCCGGATATCCCGGCTTGTACCAACTCAACGTGACGCTGCCGCAGTTCCTGAGAGCATCCGGCAACCTGCCGCTGGCCATCCAGACGCTCAACGCCTATCACGATCAGGTGGACATCCCAGTTCTGCAATGATCTACCGGCAACCGCGATACAGTAGGTTCAACATGCGCACACTGACCCTGCTGGCCGCACTGGCGTTGACCGGTGCCGCCGGCGCATCGGCCGCGCCACCGATCCTCACACCCAAGCCCGCGCCGCAGCCGAAGATCAACGGCCCGGAGGTGTACGGCGCGCGGCCGGGGCGTCCGTTTCTGTACCGCATTCCCTGCACGGGCGAGCGGCCGATGCGGTTCTCCGCCGCCGGGCTGCCGAAAGAGCTGAAGCTGGATGCGGCGACGGGGATCATCAGCGGCGCCACGCCGGCAAAGCGGGGCGAGTACCGCGTGACGCTCTCCGCCGTCAACACGAAGGGTAAGGCCGCCAAGCGGTTCCGCATCGTAGTGGGGGACACGCTGGCGCTGACCCCACCGATGGGGTGGAACGACTGGTATACGCACTACGACCGCATCTCGGACCGGCTAATGCGCAATGCGGCCGACGCGATGCTGGCCTCCGGGATGGCCGACTTCGGCTACCAGTACGTCAATATCGACGACTGCTGGATGGTGAAGCCGGGGTCGACGGTGGTGGAGCTCGGCGGCGCGGCGCGCACGGCGGACGGGACAATTCGCCCCAACGGCCGCTTCCCGGACATGAAGGCGCTCACCGCATACATCCACGCGAAGGGGTTGAAGGCGGGCCTCTACACATCGCCGGGACCGTTGACGTGCGCCAGGTTCGAGG
>JAPKZC010001125.1:2950-5836 GCA_026394025.1 Candidatus Solibacter sp. | reverse complement strand
ACTGGCCGCACTCCTGCGCATCGCCGCCCTCTTCGAAATCTTCGACGGCCTCCAGGTAGTCGCTACCGGAGCCCTGCGCGGACTCGGTGACACGCGCACCCCCGCCCTCGCCCACTTGGCCGGCTACTGGCTCATCGGAATGCCGGTCGCTTGGCTTCTCTGCTTCAATTACGGCTGGGGTGTGACGGGCATTTGGATCGGCCTGACCAGCGCCCTGATCCTGATCGGCCTCCTCCTCCTCGCCGCCTGGCACCGCGAAGTACGGCATCTCAATCTGAGCCGCCACCTTTAGGGAGCGGTTGCCCGGCGCTTCGAAATCCTTGTTAGCCTGAGAGCAGGAGTCCCACATGACAATCGACATCTCACCCGAGATCGAGGTTCGGCTCAGAGCTAAAGCGTTCACCGAAGGCGTGTCGGTCGCCGAGTACGTAGAGCGACTGGTGTTCGAGGAGGACGCCCGCCGCATCCGGCTCACTGAGTTTACCCAAGCAATCGATGAGCGCCTGAGGTCGCTTAATGGTGGGGAGAGCGTGGACGGTGAGGAGGTCATGACTCGACTTATTTGCGAACTCGATGAACACCAGCCTGGATCCAGCGCACGGTGAGCCGATTTCTCTTTGGCCGGTACGTGGAAGGCGACCTCCGGGAGATCCGCGATTACATCGCCAAAGAGAGTCCGGAATCCGCACGGCGCTTGATGGTGCGCTTTGTCGGAGCCTTCCGCTTGCTGGCAAACCAACCGGAACTCGGGCATGTACGCGAAGACTTGCCGTCACCGGTGCTCCGCTTCTGGCCGGTTGGGTCTTATCTTGTCGTCTACCTCGCAGAGAAACCGATCGAGATCGTAGCGATCGTGCACGGTGCGCGGGACGTGCCAAGTGTAGTCAATCGTCGCCTGTAGACGCGGCCTCCGCGTCCAAGGTAAACCGTGAGCGTTTGGCTAGAACGCCCAAGTCAAACTGGTATACCCCGTGTGCGCGTGGAAGTTCTGATAATACCCCAGCACTCCGAACTCCTCGTGGTAGTTATAAAACTGCCATCCCGCATTCCACCGCAACTTAGGAGTGATCCGCACCGATACCCGCCCCAGCGGCGATTGATACGCCAGTGGGAAACTCTGCACGCCGGCGAACAGCGCTCCCGTCGGGTCCGTCACGCTCGCCGCCGCCGTCGCCCGGCCGTCCCCCGTGTCCTTGGTGATCGTATACCCCACGTACACATCCGCCCGCTTCGCCACCGCAAACCGCGTCCCCAGGTTCGCCGCATGCACGTTGCTCCGAAATAGCGAACTGCCCCTTTGCAGCGTCGGCCGCCCCGTGCCCGCCCAATACGCGATCCCACTCACCGTATCCAGATGCAGCTTCATGTAACCCGCATCCAGCGCGAACCAGTCCTTCGGCGCCCAACTTGCGTTCGCCGAGTAAGTGCGGGAGTGCGAACTGTAAGCCGATAAGGACACCGGTGCGTTCACGTTATATACCTGCTTGTATGCGGTCGATAACTGCACCTTCCGCGTGCGGTAACTCACCCGCCCGTTCAGCGTATGGTAATTGCGATCGCTCACCGGCGTCAGCGGATTGTCCGCCCGCCCCACCTCGCCTTCCAGGTTGGCCGTCAGGTTCTTCACCGGCCGCAACCGCACCCCCACCGTGCCCGAATGCAGTCGATTCGTATTCTCGTACACATCGTTCACCGTCGAGTTGGCGAACGCCGGCTGCGAGAAGCCCTCCGTCGTGCGCACCAGCCGGTCCGTATAGCGATACCCCGCGTAGAACCCGATCCAGTCCTTCACCCGGTAGTTCGCGTCCGTCGAATTCGTCACCGTGCGAATCCCCAGATACCGGAAGTAGATCGTCTGCCCTGAATTGCTGCCGTTGACGATATCCGTGTAACTCGAAGGCCCGTTAATCCGCAGATTGTTGACCGACGTGTTATTCACCACCGTCAGCCGGCTGCTCGGTTGCGCGCTGAAATTGAAATCGCCCGCCACCATCGGCCGGTCCGCGCTGCCCTGCACCAGAATCTGCCGGTTGGTTGCTCCGCCGAAGCGTCCCACCCCGCTGGAGAATTCGCTCAGGGCGAAATTATTGTGGCCGTCCAGATAGCTCACTCGCGCGTTCACCGCCCAGCGCTTGTGATTCGCCATCAGGTTGCCTAGCCACCCCGGATTCCTCCCGTGGACCGGCGCCGTCTTCGTGAACTGTTGCAGCACCGTCAGGTCGTTGGCCACCCCCACCGACGCTGCCGTGGCAATGCCGAACGCGCTGTATGGCGTATCTTCCTTAAAGAAGTCCCACCGCCGCAGCACCGTGAGCTTGAACCCCGCAACGTCCACGTCCGCGCCCAACCGGTACTCGTTCCACTCGCGCCGCAGATCCGCGAACACCGGCAGTCCGCTGCCGTTGTTGTCCAGTTCCAGCGACGTGGCCAGCGTCGGGCCGTCCTGCACGTTGCGGCTGTATCCCGCGCGCACCCGGAACCCGGATTGCGGAAAGAGCGTGAAGTCGTGATCCTGCATGCGCCGCACCGTATCCATCCGGTGCAACCCTCCCGCCACCGTCAGACCCGGATTGTAGTAGTCGTTCAGGCGCCACGTCATGTCGTAGCGATACAGCTTGTTCTTCTGAATCCGCAAAATTGCCGATTGGTACGGGTCGTTGCCCAGCCCCATCGTGTTCAGTAGAATCTGGTCGAAGTAATGGCCGTGCCCGTCCCTGGAATCTATCGTCAGGCTGCTGCCCAGCAGGCGCAGCCCGTTGCGATAATTCACGTCGCTGCGATACTCGCCCAGGTTGCCGCCCACCAGGCTCCAGCGGTATCCCACTTCGAACGAGTTCGTGATGTTGTAGTTCCCATGGTTCTCGCCGCGCGCCGGGCCCACCGTTT
>JAPKZC010001125.1:0-2900 GCA_026394025.1 Candidatus Solibacter sp. | reverse complement strand
CGCAAGGATCATCCAGAATCGTGTCTTCATGGCATTACCTCAGGAAATACGCGTCACTGTTTGATCCGTGTATGGCCACGTGGCACGTGGTGCACTTCTGGAACTTCGGATCCAGCATATTGTGCCGGTTGGTTTGCAGCGGTACAGCGTCATTGCGCGTGCCGAACCCCGCGGCGCCGTTGTGGCACTCCAGGCAGACCGTGAATACCACCGGCCGCCGCAGTAGTTTCGCGTTCATGGAGCCGTGCGGGCTGTGGCAGGTTTCGCACCCCTCCACCCGCACCGGGGCGTGCTCGAATACGAACGGCCCGCGCTTATCCAAGTGGCACTTGATGCACGGCGATTCCGTGTTCAGCGCCTGCTGCATCATGCGCGGTTTCTGCCCCATTTTCCAGGTGCCGTCGAATGAGCCGGGCGGATTGTGGCAGTCCGAGCACTGCATGAAGCCTTCATTCACGCGGTGCTTGGAAGGCATCGAAAACTGCGCGCGCACCGTGGCGTGGCAGCCGTAGCAAAGTTCGTTCTGCTTCTTCGCCAGCAGGTATTTCGGCGTCGCCGGGTGGTGGATCGAGTGGCAACTCGTGCACGCCACGTCGTTGCGCGTATGCTCCGACCGCTGGATGTTGGCCCTCGCCAGGTCGCGCGCGTGGCACCCCAGGCACGTGTCCAGTGCCTGCTTCGCCTGCATCAGCGAAAAAGCCCGCGGAATCGTGGTCTTCCCGCCGCGTGCCTCCACGTGCTTCTGGGCCGGTCCATGACACCCTTCGCAGCCCGTCTTCTCCTCCGGTTCCTTGCCCGACGCGATGCTCTTGTAGTGTGGATTTTTATTGAGGTTCATCCACACGTCGGCATGGCAGGTCTTACAGGCGTTACTGCCCACAAACCCCGAACCCGAGGCGGGCGGCGCCGCCGCCGCCTGATTTTGTGCGGCGGCCGCGGTCGTCACCAGCAGCAGCAACAATGTGCGCATTTACTCTCCCGAGACAATCTGACTGCCGCGCGCCGTTTCCCGCGCTTGTAGAGATGATAGCGAAGGCCCGCTCCATCCAACCGCCCGCTTGCCGGATTTTACGTTACTTTTGCAAACCGGTTACATGCCCAGTGGGCCAGGCGCTTCCGCCTGTCAATCCCGGCGAAGCTCGCTCCGCCCTCCAATGTCCGATAGACTGGTCTTGTTGCCTTGGTGTCTCATGTTCCTTGCGAAAGCAGCCCTCCTGATATGCGCCCTGGCCCCCTTGGCCCGCGGCGGTGATTACACGGCCCTGGACCGCTATATCGCGGCGCCCGACGCTTCCTTCCGCTACACTCTGGCGCGCACCGTGAATGTGCCGGGGCTGGTCGCCTATCAGCTCGATATGGTGTCCCAGACCTGGCTCACCGCGGCGGAAGTCGACAAGCCGGAATGGCGCCACTGGGTGACCATCTATAAGCCCGATCAGTTGACCACCTCCACCGTCCTGTTGTTCATCAACGGCGGCAGCAATTCCGGTTCGCCGGCGCCCCCGGAGTTCTTAATGATGATGCTGGCGGCCGGCACCGGAGCCGTGGTGGTGGACCTCGGGCAGGTGCCCAATCAGCCACTCACCTTCGCCGGGGAAAGCAAGAGCCGGACCGAAGACGCCATCATCGCCTACACCTGGGACAGGTACCTGCGCACCGGCGATGAGCGCTGGCCGGCCCGCCTGCCTATGACCAAAGCTGCCGTGCGAGCCATGGATGCCGTCACCGCCTTCCTGGCCAAGTTGCCCGAGGGCGGCATGACGGTGAAGAACTTTGTCGTCGGCGGGGCATCCAAGCGCGGCTGGACCACGTGGTCGGCGGCGGCGGTGGATCCGCGGGTGGTCGCCATCGCGCCCATCGTGATCGATACCTTGAACGTGCCGGTGGTGTTCGAGAATCATTGGCGCGCGTACGGCGCCTGGTCGTCGGCGGTGCAGGACTATGTCGCCGCGGGAATCATGAACTGGTTCGGCACGCCGCAAATGGCTGCGTTGCAGGAGATCGAAGACCCGTATCAGTACCGCGAGCGCCTGGCGCTGCCCTCCTACCAGATGAGTTCCACGGGAGATCAGTTCTTCCTGCCCGACTCACCCCGGTACTATTTCTCGGACCTGCCCGGCGAGAAGTACCTGCGCTTCGTGCCCAATACGGATCACGGGTTGGCGTCGTTCGATGCGGTCGCCAACCTGACCACGTGGTTCCGCGCCGTGACCCAGAATTTCCCGCGCCCGCGCTTTCATTGGCGGGCGGACCGCAAGGCGGGCACGCTCACCGTGCGTGTGGTGGATACCCCGTCGCAGGTGATGCTGTGGCAGGCTTCCAATCCAAAAGCGCGGGATTTCCGGTTGGAAACCATCGGAGCGGCGTGGACCAGCACCCCGCTCTCCGGCAGGAATGGCATCTACACAGCAAACGTCTCGACCGATCAGGGGTGGTCGGCGTTCTTCGTCGAACTCACGTTTCCCGGACCAGCCGATACCCCCCTGGTGTTCACCACCGAAGTGGTTGTAACGCCCGACGTGTATCCCTTCGACGCTCCCCCGGGCTGGGGTACCGCCAGTCAGGCCGCTCAATTAATACGTTCTGGCCGCTGAATAAACCCATCCCCATTCCGTTCCGGGCACCTGCGCTTGCCTTCTTTCGGTGCTTCCCTCTGCGCCTCTACCGTTGAACCGCATCCCTCGAATTCCAAGCGCCCCTAAGTCCCGGTGACCAAGACATTTTTTTTATTTTACGCTTTCCCCTCAATCACTTGCCCATTTCCAGCCCCCATTCCCCTTGCCCCCTCGTGCTACTTTCGAATTGTAGAAAGGCAGCGCGGACCACTCGCGCGGCCGCAACAGAATATGTCCTGGCCAGGATACGTTGCATTTGAGGTGGTGCTGACTTCCCTGTAGGCC
>JAPKZC010001004.1 GCA_026394025.1 Candidatus Solibacter sp. | reverse complement strand
CTTGGCGGCAAGGGCCGGCTGCGACAGGCTTCCGGAAGCCAGCAGAGTCAGACCGAGGATTACGTAGGGAGTTTTCATCTTGTGCCTGTTCTATGGCCGAACTGTCGGCAGGCGGAGAGATCTTCAAACGGCGGGTGGTGGCGCAATTTATTTGCCGTCGCAGGGCTACTTACGGGATCGCCCACCGCCGCAGATTTCGTAGAGTTTGGCGGAAAGCCCCAGCAAGGTCCGCGCCGAAGTCTCGATTGCGCTGAGCATTTCCCGCTGCTCCGGCTCGAGGTTTTCGGGTGAGTATTCGGACAGGTACTCGCAGGAGCCGATGATGCTGCTAATCGGATTCCTCAGGTCGTGCACAGTGGGCCACAGCGCCTTGGCGGTGTCTTCCCCCTGTTGGGTCAGCGACTCCGCTTCCACGTGTGCCAAGCCAAGTGGGAGGGCCGCGAGAAGCAGGGTGCCGTGCGGGGTGTGAACGCCGTGCAACTGGAGATTGCCGGTCGATTCCGCGCCTTCGATCAACATCTCGCTTCCCCGCGTAACGCAATGCGCGGGAACGGCAGCCAAAAAGTCTGCGAAGCGTTCGGAGCCTATCCGGCTCACGAGGGAGTCGGCCGAAAGTTCCCGCCGCGGCCGGGCAACTCCAAAATCGTGGATGACCCGGCCATCGTCGTCACACAAGAATGCAGTCCACGCGAGCTCGCTGGTCTGATCTAAGGAAGGAACTTCATTGCCGCCCGCGGGTGATGACACAAGGGACTCTCCTTGCACGCGGCGCTCTGTTTCTCTAGGTAGGCTCCTGGACTGCGGCTCCCACACTGCTTGCCCCTGCCGCGGCGCGGGTTACGATGCCGAACTTCTCCAATCGATACAAAAAAGTTTTGCGGCTCAGGTTCAAGTAGGCTGCCGCCTTGGTCTGATTTCCATCGAACTTGCGCAGCGCCTTGGTAATCAGTTCCTTCTCGACAGCCTCGAGATCCAAGCCCTGGGGTGGAAGTTCGATATGAATCAGGTCGTCGGAAATCGCCGTGGCCCGCATCGGCTCGGGCAGATCGTTGACAGTGATTTCGTTGCCGTCACAAAGCACAATCAGCCGCTCGATCAGGTTCTCCACCTGACGGACGTTGCCGGGCCAGCTATAGGCGCTGAAGAGGGGCAGCAACTCCGGCGGCAATCTGAGGCTGGGCCGGTTGTGCTTCTGTTTGCCCACTTCGAAGAAGTGCTGCACCAGTTCGAGAATATCGCTCGGGCGCTCCCTCAAGGGCGGAATCTGAATCGGCACCACGGCAAGCCGGTAATAGAGGTCTTCGCGGAAAGAGCCGTCTTCCACCATGGCTTCGATGTTGCGGTGCGTGGCGGCAATAATCCGGACGTCCACCTTGGTGGGCGCCGTCGAACCAACCTTGTCGATCTCGCGTTCCTGGATCAGGCGAAGGATACGAACCTGTAGTTCGAACGGCATCTCCCCGATTTCGTCCAGGAAGACTGTGCCTCCATCGGCGGCTTCCACACGGCCCTGCTTATGAGTCAGCGCGCCGGTGAAAGATCCCTTCACGTGGCCGAAGAGTTCCGATTCCAGAAGGTCCCGAGGAATCGCGCCGCAATTGATGGTGACCATGGGGCGGGCCTTGCGGCTGCTGCGGAAGTGAATCGCCTTGGCCAGCAGTTCCTTGCCGGTGCCGGTCGCACCGGTGATCAGGACGGTGGCATCGGATGCCGCAGCCCGGCTGGCCAGACTAATTGTATGAGCGAATCGCGAAGACGAGCCGACAATCTGCTCAAAGCCATACTTCTGGTCCAGGGCGCTGCGGAGCAAGCCCACTTCCTGCCGCAGTTGCTGGTGATCGATCGCGCGGCGCAGGAGTTCGTTCAGTTCGTGATGGTGGAGAGGCTTCGTAATGTAGTCGTAAGCACCCGATTTCATTGCCTCGACGGCACTGACGACGGTGGCAAATGCGGTGATGACGATGACGATGGTGTCAGGGTATTCTGTTTTGACTTTCTTCAGCAGGTCGATACCGGACAATCCCGGCAAATGGAGATCAGTGAGGAGAACGTCATAGGGGGATTTTCCCATGATGCGCAGGGCCTCTTCCGCAGTGGCCGTTGCGGTCGTGCTGAAGCCGAGCTTTTCCAGGTGCAGTTGAGTGACACGCCTGAGGCTGTCATCGTCCTCCACCACCAGCACCTTGCCAGTCGCCATTTACACAGTCACGGCGCAGCGGTAGCCACACCGAGAACTCAAACCCTTTCCTGTCATTAACCTTCGCCTCAATTCTACCACCGTGCTGCCGGACGATTTCCGAAGCGGCGGCGAGGCCAACGCCTTTGGTTTCGGGGCGCGAACTGAAGAATCGTCCCAGCACCCGGCCGACGGAGGATCCTTTACCTTGATCCCTTACCTCCAGGATGATGCCATCCTCTCCCGTACGGGCATTCAGGACCACCTCGTCTCCGACCGGTGCGGAGTGGACCGCGTTGATCGTCAAGGACCTCACGAGGCTACGGAGTTGGTCTGGGTTGCACTGGATGGCGGGCAGTCCCGGTGCGATTTCCCGGCGCACCACGATGCCACGGGCGCAAAGCACAAACTCGGCCTCGCGGACCGCGGAGTCAATGATTGACCCGAGGTTGGCTTCGCGGAATTGTGGCTCCGCCACTGTGGCGCCCCGCTGAATCAGGCCGGTGATCCCTGTGGACAGACGCCCGCACTCCTTGGAGATGATGCCGGCAAGCTCGTGGCGCAGGTCCGCCGGGGTATCGTCTTCGGCCAGGAGGTATGCCGCACTTTGAATGCTGCTGATCGGGCTCAGGCTGAGGTCGATCTCCGCCTCGGAGAACCGGCGCGATTCAGGCCAGGCGGCGACCTCGCTGGGATCGTATCGCTGTTTGAAACGCGGCCACACTCCCAGGAGCCGGCCGCCTAACAATCCAAGACCTGCAAAATCAGGTAATAACAAACTCAGCCAAGCCATATCGCCCATCCCCCGTGAATCCATCGCGAATGCCCACAATAATGAAGCTGCCAGGCCGGTGAATAGTCCGGCGAGCGGGCCATGTTTTGCGCTCATCGATAATACGGCCAGGCATACAACCCACCTGCCGGCATGCCACCAAGGCCCTGGCATCGGGAACCAGGCAAGCGCCACAGTCAATCCAACTGTGACCCCGAAAGTCATCAATATTCGCATCCGGCTCACTCCAATCGCATGCTCTGCGAACGGATCAGGTCGCCG